>JANYEQ010000024.1 GCA_025363015.1 Bacteroidota bacterium | reverse complement strand
TTGGGTTTTATCAATAATACAAATGGCAATATCCATCCCTTCATTTAATGTTTTTTTTGTTTTTTGTTTACGCTGTAAATAGTTATAAATTTCAGTATTTACTTCCGCTAAAATGTGTGGGGCAGATGTAATTTGTTTTTGCAAAATAATTTTGTTTAAAAATTCGTTGGCAAATAATGTTAATAACGATGCGGGAACACCATGCCCCGTGCAATCACCAACTACTATTATTGCTTTTTCTTCAATTTGCCTTATCCATAAAAAATCGCCGCTTAAATTATCAATAGGCTTAAAAAGCATAAAATAATTTTTAAAAATAGTTTGTAATTCATTTTCGGATGGAAAGATGATATACTGAATTTCTTTAGCAGCCTCCATACTTTCGATAATGTTTTTATTTTTTAGTTCTAATTCATTTTTTTGTAATTGAGCGATTTGTGTTTGGCGTTGAATAAGCAATTTTTGTTTAGATGTAATTTGTAGGCGGTTAAATAAAAAAATTAAAAAAGCTGCAATAATAATAATACCAAATATTAATGAAATACGAATTATTTTTTGTTGTTTAAGTTCGGCTTTTTGTATGGCAAGTTGGGTAGTCGTAATTTGTTTTTGCTCTGCATTTTTAACGCTATCTGCAAGGGCTTTGGTATCGTATTCGTATTTAAATTGTTTTTTTAAAAACACTTGTTTTGTGCTATCATTTAAAACGCTATCGCGCAGGGCATAATAATGGTTAGTCATTTGCAATGCTTTTAGGTATTGATTTGTTCTGGCATATACTTTACAAAGTATGCTTGCCGACATTTGTGTTTCGTAAGGGGCTTTTAATTGGCTACTAATAGTATAGGCCTTTAAAGCATACTCTAGTGTTTTAGCATTATTATTTTGAATGTAATACGCTTCGGCTAGTCTAAAATAACAGGTTGATTGGGCAAGTGGTGAATTTTGCTGTAGGGCCAATTTCATTGCCTGTTCGTACATTTTAATGGCTAATGCATAATTTTTTTTTATTACGTATATATAACCTACATTATTATATGCGGAAATGAGCTCATTTTTACGACCTAACTCTTCAAATAACTTTACACTAAGTGTTAGGTATTTAGAGGCTTCATCTATATTATTTTGTTTAAAATAAACTTTACTAATATTACTATATGCATTGGCTAAATATTTTTTTATATTTAATTTTTTACTAATTTCTACGCTTTTGTTGCTGTAATCTAATACTTTTTGAAGGTCGTTTAAATCAAAGTAAAAAAGTGCTAAAATATTATAAAAGCCTGATTTACTTGATTCATCTTTAAGTTCTTCACACAGTTTTAAATTTTTTAAACAATAATCAATACCTACTAATATATTACCTTGCTTTCGATACGCCAGGCTAAGCCCATTATAAGACATGATTAAGTCGGTTTTTTTATTTAATTTTTTAAGTATTTCGGCACTTTTAGTATAAGCCTCAATCGCCTTTATAATTTGCGAGGTTTGATAGTAATTATTGCCAAGATTATGAAGCGTACCTGCTATTTGTATACTGTCGTTGTTTAAGATTTGTATTTTTAATGCTTTTTCAAGGTATTGATTTGCCGCTTGATTATTTCCTAGGTTTCCTTCATGCACGCTTTGATTATTTAAAACTAAAGCATAGTAATTTAAAATGCTTTTTTTTGAAGAAGGGATGACTTGTTTTGTTTTTACACTATTTTCTAAATTTTTTTTTTGTAAGAAGTTTGAAGTGAACACGTTTAATAATTTATCTGCAATTTTAATTGCAGGAAGTGTGTATAAAGGAATGTCCGACTCATCACACACCTCTGATAACTGCGAATACAAACGTAATTTTACTGTATCTGTTGTGGCACTTTGTAGTAATTGTTTTAACGAATCTACTTGATTTTGAGAAAGCAACAAATTTGTAATTAAAAGAAAAAATACAATACAAATTTTATAATTTATTTTATACATGGTTCAAATAATTTTATATGTACGTAAGTGACTCATTTATATTTTAAAGCCAAATACTAAAATATCATCTATTTGTTTTTCAGATACTGTTGCTTGTGAATAAACGTTTTGAATATTACTTTTTTGTTCGGAAAACGATACATTAATATTATTTTTTATAAAGTTTTCATAGCCATTAAAGCCAAATTTAGTTTTATTACTGCGGTATTTCAATTGGTCTTTAAACCCATCGGTTGTAAGATAAAAACCATTTATTTCGTTAAGTAAAAATGTTTGCTCGGTAATATTAGTAAGATTTTGGTGTTTGCCTAATTCTACTTTATGACTTTCGGCAATTTTAAACTCATTCTTATTATTTACAGTATATAAATTTATTTTTGCGCCGGCATAACTTAATTTATTTTGGGTTTTATCAATAATACAAATGGCAATATCCATCCCTTCATTTAATGTTTTTTTTGTTTTTTGTTTACGCTGTAAATAGTTATAAATTTCAGTATTTACTTCCGCTAAAATGTGTGGGGCA
>JANYEQ010000023.1 GCA_025363015.1 Bacteroidota bacterium | reverse complement strand
GTAGTAACACTAGTACAAGTACAAGCGATTGTAAATTAAGCTAATTATTAACATTAAAAAATTAAAAAAATGAAAAAAATATTTATTCCATTATTCGTAATAGCTGCTTTAAGCATTACTTCATGTCGCAAATCAAGAACTTGTACTTGTACAACTACAAGTACAACTAATGGTACTGGTAGCACTTCAACTTCTGTTGATGTATACGGTCACGTAACTAAAAGAGAAGCTACATCTAATTGTTTATCTAGAAAATGGACTCAAACGTCAACTTTTGGTAACACTACTTATACTACTGATAACGTTGAAGATTGTAAAGTAAGCTAATTATAGTTTACTATAAATTAAAAACCACTCTATTATATTAGAGTGGTTTTTTTGTTTTAAATAATTTGTAATTAAGTAAACACTTGGGTGCCCTCAGTACAGTTGGTACAAATATCAATTTGGTTTCGGCTTTTTAAAATAGATTTTCTAAAATGAGTATAGCCTTCGCTAAACCAAATATTTTTAAAAAGTTGCGCCTCTAAATTTCCTAATTTGTATTTAGCATCTTTATCAAAACAACAAGGCACAATTTTTCCGTCCCACGTAATTACACAACTTTGCCACATGCGCCAACATTGGTTTAGTAATTTGTTTTTAATTTCAAAACTACCAGTATTGTTTTTTTTGTAGCGCGAATAATTTTGTAAATCGGGTATTAAATTATGTCCGTTTTTAAAATCATAAATTTGAGCTGTTTTTATTTTTACTTCATCCACACCTAATTCTTTTCCTAATTTTTTTACAGCTTCAATTTGATGTTGGTTGGGTTTAAAAACTACAAATTGCCAAACAACATGTGGGGTTTTACTTTTTAAATGTTTTTTTTGTTTTAATAGTTGTTTTGTGCCTTCAATTACTTTATCAACTTGCCCACCAATGCGGTATTGCTCGTAAACATCTTGTGTAATGCCATCTACCGAAATTATTAATTTATCTAGTTTACTTTTTATGGTGCTTATAGCAACCTCTTCAGTTAAATAATGTGCGTTGGTACTTGTAATGGTATAAATGTTTTGTGAATTGGCAAAGGCTACCATTTTTAAAAAATTAGGGTTTAAATAGGGCTCGCCCTGAAAATAAAATGTTAAACTATGTAAATGACTTTTTAGTTGTAAAATTGTTTTTTCAAACAAATTAGTTTGCAACATACCGGTTGGCCGAGTAAACTCGCGTAAGCCACTTGGGCATTGTGGGCAACGTAAATTACAACTGGTGGTGGGCTCAATACTAATAGCTATGGGCAAACCAAACTGTTTAGGTTTATTTATTAAACGCGAATAATAAAAGCCAAAAAACAATTTTATAAAATTAAAAACTTTATAAAGCGATAGTTTTTTAAATATGCCTATATAATAATGTATCAAAATGCTTTTTAAAGATACGGTTAAATAAAATATTGTAATTACTTTTATACACTATAAATGAAAATACCCTTTTTAAAAATAACAATTGTTTTAATTACATTGTGTGTGTTTACTAAATGCGCACAAATTTCTCCTTTAACAGGCGGTGCACGCGACGTTACACCCCCAAAACTCATCCAGGCATTACCAATTAACAAAGCTTTAAATTTTAAATCAGATGTTATTACGTTACAGTTTGATGAATTTATACAATTAAAAGATTTAACTAACCAGTTATTAGTATCACCAAAATTAAAAACCGAACCTGAAATTGTGGCCGACGGAAAATCAATTAAAATAAAATTAAAAAAAGAAGAGCTATTACCAAACACAACATATCGTTTTTATTTTGGTAAAGCAATAGTTGATGCTCACGAAGGCAATATACTTTTAAACTTTGATTATGTGTTTAGCACCACAAATTATATTGATACATTAAAATTAACAGGCACCATATTAGAAGAATTTAATGCAAAACCAGTTGCCGATATGATGGTTGGCTTGTATGATAGCAATATTATACAAGATAGCTTGTGTTACAACACTACACCCAATTATGTGAGTAGAACAAACGAAAATGGCGAATTTATATTTGAAAATTTACCTTACAACCAATTTAAAGTAATTGCGTTTACAGATAAAAATAAAAATTACTTGTATGATGGCGAAACAGAAAAAATTGCAATAAGAACTACTAATTTGATTTTAAATAAAGATACAAGCATTAAATTAATCGCTTTTCAAGAAGATCCTAGTAAAGTATTTGTAAAAAAAATAGTATCGCCTTATTACGGTTACTCCACCATTATTTTAAATAAAAAAAGTAAAATAGCAGCTTCGGCATTAAATAATACAGATGCTAAATACCTTTACTTTCCTTTAAATTCAATAGAAAGAGACACTGTTGAGGTATATTATAAAACACTAAGCGATACCTTAAAATTACTCAGTAATAATTTAATTACTAAAAAAATAGATACGCTAAACATTATTTTACCCAAACAAAACACTAAACTTAAAAAGTACCCACTATTAAAATTTAACCTTATTGGTAATAATTTACCACTTAATACTAATTTACAACTTAACTTTTTAAGTTTAATAGATACGTTAAAAACAAATTTAAGCAAACTAAAAATTACTAGTAAAGAAGATAGTGCAATTAACAAAATACCTGTAAACGTAAGGTGGATAAGCCCATACAAGCTACAACTAACAACTAAATTTAAGCCAGCAGTAAATTATAAACTTAAAATTGATTCGGCTGCCTTTTATTCAGAAAACAAATTATATAACGACAGTGTTGTGTTAAATTTTAAAACCGAAACTAAAACCGATTTTGGCAAATTAATTTTAAAATTGCTTTTAAATAAAAAACAAAACTATATTATTCAGTTAATAAATGATAAAGAACAGGTAGTAAGAGAACAATTTTTACAATTAGGTTTAGCCAGTAGTAACGCTGTAACTATTGATTTTATTGATGTTTTGCCTGCTACTTATAAAGTAAAAATTATATTTGATGATAACGAAGATAATAAATGGAATACGGGAAATTATTTACTTAAAAAACAACCCGAACACATCATTATCTATCCAAAAGCAATAAAAATTGTATCTGATTGGGAAGTGGAAGAAGAAATTATAATAAAAGAATAATTTATTTTTTTGCACAAAAAAGATTTATACTTTTAAAAATAGAATATTCATATATTCTTTTAAAAATAATAAATAGCCTTTAATGCCAATAAAATCAATACATACAAACAAAATTATTTTTTACAAAATCATTTAACTACGCATACTGTGGTTTTAAAATTCAATTGTAATTTACGCTATTAACAATTTCAACAATTCATTGTTGAAAAAATAAAATGATAATGTAATGATAACATTAAATAATTTATTTACTTCGTATCAACAAATCTCAAAAAACAAAATAACCATGGCAACAAAAAAAGCACCAGCTAAAAAAGCTACAGCAAAAAAAGCAGCTCCTAAGAAAGCAGCAAAAAAAGCAGTGAAAAAAGCAGCTCCTAAAAAAGCAGCTAAAAAAGCAGTAAAAAAAGCTGCTAAGAAAAAGTAATAAAAACCCCGCATTAGCGGGGTTTTTTGTTTAACGCTATACCTCTACACACAAAGCCCTACCCCACACAGTAGGGCTTTTATAATTTAAAATAATTTATTAACCATACCTCTATGCTGCAACATGTAATTAAAAAAATTGTTTTAAAATATTAACGCTTAGCCAACCTTTCCAATAGTGTAAATTCTTTATAGCGCTAATTATATTTTACAAACAAAAATTTAATTTTATATTTACATTATAAACTAATTTATAAAAAAACGTATTATGACTAAAAAAATTATTAATTTATTTTCGGCAGCTATTATTGCAATTGTATTAATAGCGTGTGGCGATAAAAAGAAAGAAGAAGCGATTGTAGCTCCCGAAGGGATGAGTGTTTTAGATTTATCTAAATTTGGGAAATCGTTTGCCATTTTTGTGCCTGATACTACTAAAGCTAAATTAACTGTTGCCGAACAAACATCGGGTGCATTAGATATTAAAGTAGGTACCACTTTTGCAATTACTATTAACGAACAATCTGCCGACATTGAAATGAAAAAAACAGATATTAAAAGCGATGAGGTAAATAAGTTTAAATCGTTTATTACCGATGAGCCAACTGCTATTTTTTGGGAAAGCGAAATTACAAAGCCGGAGTATCATTTTATAATTAATCAAAAAATTGGAAACACCGATTATAGTATTGAAGATACTAAAAGCACCGAAACTGAGCCTTTGAGCAAAGAAGCTACTCAAAAAATGTTTGATAGTGCAAAAGGAATTAAAGAAATTAAAAAACAAGCTGCATAAATTTGTTTAAACACACTAAAGCCGTTTTAATTTTAAATTAAAACGGCTTTTTTATTTTATAAAATACATACTCTCTTTATCAAACTTTTAGTCCTATTACCAATATATCATCCGTTTGTTCGTTATCTTGTTTCCAGTTATTTAACGAATAATCTAAAAACGCCTCTTGTTCGTTTAGGGGCATATCGGCAATGGTTAATAATAAGTCTTTAAAATTTTTACGATTTAATTTTTTATTACGTTCGCCCCCAAATTGGTCTGTATATCCATCTGAAAACATATAAATAGTATCATTAGGTTGTAATAAAATCACCTGCTCTTCAAATACTTTATTTACATCTTTATAAAAACCTAAAGGATAGCGGTTGGCTTTTAATTCAATTATTTGTGAGGTGGTAGCACCCGCCATAGTACGTACAATTAGCAATGGCCTAAAAGCACCAGCAAAATGTAAACGATTACTTTTTTTATTTATGCAAACCAAAGCAACATCCATACCATCGCTACTTATTTCATTACCATATGAGTTTATACTTTTAAATAATTCTTTATCTAATTCATATAAAATTTGCGATGCCGATTTTAATTTTTTGTTTAACAACACTTCTTTAATTATAGAATTAGCAACCATGCTCATCATAGCACCGGGCACACCATGGCCAGTGCAATCAACAGCTAAAGCATATTTAGTGTCTTCATCTTGATAAAAAAAATAAAAATCGCCACTTACAATATCTTTAGGTTTGTATAATACAAAATTGTTATTAAACACATTATTTATATGCTCAGCACTTTGCAAACTATTTTGCTGAATGCGTTGGGCATAAAAAATACTATCCGTTATAGAACTATTTTTTTCTAATAATTTTTTATTAGATTGTAAAAGCTTTTGCTCGTCAAGTTTTTTATCGGTAACATCATAACCCACACCAATTAATTGAGTATCGTTGAGGTACGAAACATTCCACCGTATCCATTTTTTAGCACCCGTAGCTGTTTTAAATAAATGTTCAAAGGTTTCGGTGGTATCCATTCCTTTATTAAATAGTTTTAAAATTTTATTTTTGGTGTCTTGGCCATCAGGTTCATTAAAGCGGGTTACTTCCCACCAATTATTTCCCATTAAATCGTTAGGTTGGTAACCCAACAGTTGTGCGGCCGATTGGCTAATGTATTTAGCACTACCGTTATTATTTAAAACAACTACCAAGGCATTTAATTTATCAAGAATTTGTTCTTGAACATCGATTTGTAACATTATAAAAAATTTAAAGAGGGGTAAATAAATTAAAAAAAAGCTAAACAGGTATTAGCTAATACGAAAATACCAGCACATACAAGGCATTGTACGTCGGTAGGAAAAAATATTAATTCGTGTAAAATTCATTTATGTGTAAAGATAAATTAATTTTTTTAATTCTAATTATATATCTTTAATTTTTAATCAGTATCAAAATTAAGTATGCCAGTAATTTTACCAGTAAACAATATTATGCCAAGCTTTGGCGCTAACTGTTTTATAGCCCCAAACGCTACTATTGTAGGCGATGTGCAAATGGGTAACGATTGTAGTATTTGGTTTAATGCCGTGGTGCGTGGCGATGTAAATAGTATTAGAATAGGTAATAAAGTTAACATACAAGATGGTGCAGTACTACATTGCACCTACAAAAAAACTACAGTTACCCTGGGCAACAATGTATCAATAGGGCATAATGCTATAGTGCATGGGTGTAAGGTAGATGATAATGTATTAATAGGCATGGGTGCTATTGTAATGGATAATTGCCAAATTGGTAGCAATACTATTATTGCTGCAGGGGCTGTGGTAACCGAAGGTACAATTGTGCCATCGGGATGTATATTTGCAGGTGTACCTGCCAAAAAAATAAAAGACATTAGCCAAGAATTAATACATGGCGAAATTGATAGAATTGCTAATAATTATTTAATGTACAGCAGTTGGTTTAAACCTTAATAATAGTGGAGAGAAAAATTTGTAAAAAAGCCGTTTTAAAATTAAATTTTTAAAACGGCTTTTTAATGTTAGAAGAATTTGTTTTAAAGTAAATAAAATTTAATTAATAGTCATAATTACATACATATATCAGTACTATGTAGTCTTCATTCTTTCTCACAAAATGATAATTCATTTAATGGATATTTTGCTGTAAAGGCGAATGTAGGAGATTATAAAGACAATGATAGCAAACGTTTTTCAAATGGTGTTAATAATAACGATGGGTCTTCGCATGGAGGTATTAATGGTAAATCATCATATATAACACAAACTTTTGGTAAATCTACCATCTTTGCGGGTGGCGAGATAGATTATTATTTTAATAGAACTAGTTTTTTTTGTAATGAATATTAGTTTAGCTTATAGTTTTGATAAAACGTATTATAACTATTCATCGCAAGAGCATATAGGTATTAAGTGGGGTACTTAATTATGTTGCAAGGGCAAGCGCAGCCTTTAGTGCTTAAGAGTGGTATGCCATTTACCGTGTGCATGTTGGTATTTGCTTTGGTAGTTAAATAAGAGTAAAATTAATTTAGTGTTTAAAACGAGCATTCATCTACTACACGTACAGTAGTTTTTTCAATACGTTCGCCACCAAAAATAGGACTAAAGCTTATCATCACTTCGCCAGTGTTGGGCGATGCCCTAAACATTTTATTGATTGATAAATCGTAAGCTAAACCTACATTTACGGTGCCCAATAATCTAAATTGCACAATGGCACTTACAAAATTTTTACTTCTTACGCTCATTCCAAATGCAAAACGCTTATCGTAATAGTTCATAGCATTTAGTTCTACCGATGGTAAACCCACAAACGAACCATGTAGGTTTATAGCAACTTGTAGGGTATTATAATCGTTAAACTTGCCTTTTTTACCCACACTTAAAATGTATTGTGGTATAACCTTTGATGGGCTTCCAATTTTACCACCAATGCCCCGTTGCGAAAAAATACTTACTTGTGGTAAGCTTAAATCAACAAATACTTTTTTGTTAGATAGCCTAATGCCAGGCATAATATCGGGTAAGGCAATTAATGCGTTGGCACTTCCAGAAACAGCAGGGTCGTTTCTATCTAAATTACTTTTTGTAATTCGGTATTGTTTTATGCCTGCAAAAATACCGGTAGATAGTAACCATTTGCGCGATAGTAATAAATGAAAAGTATAGCTTAACCATACATCGTTATGTACAAAATTTCCGTTTTGGTCTTGGTCTATATAAATACCTACATTGTGCCATTTGCTATAACTGCGTTGGGGTACAAAATTATAGTTAAACGATACAAAACCACTTTTTGGGTTATTACTTACACCTACCCATTGTGTGCGTGCGCCAAAAATTAATTCAAAGGGCGCATTAACCGATGTGCCACTGGCAGCAGGACTATAGCCAATTTTATTAAATATAAATTGGGTGTATTGCGGAAATTGTTGCGCCACACAAACATGTGCAACACATACAAAAAATAATATTTTAAAGTATTTTTTTATCAACGTAAAATAGTAACATCGCCTTTTAAAGTTTTGTTTTTACCCTGTTCAAAGTAAAAAACATAGTAATACGTACCATCGGGCACTTTTAAGCCGTTCCATGTGCCATCCCAAGGGGTGTAAGTGCCTTTTTGTATATGTATTTGTTGCCCCCATTTATTAAACACTACTATTTCTAAGTTTGGGTAACTGGGGGTATTGCTAATTTGCCAAGTATCGTTATAATTATCGGCATTGGGTGTAAAATGGTTACTAATAACAACGGGACATTCCTCTTTATCAATTTTAAAATTTAGGGTAGTATCTTTTTTATTTTTTATAACCACGTGTACATTATAATCGCCTTCATTTAAATTACCAATACTTGTTACACCTGTTTGACCATTGCTCCAGGTAATTGTTAAGGTATCGTTTGTTTTTAAACTATCTATTTGTATGCCGGCAGCGCCTTTACTACAATACACATTTGTTTTTGAAATTGTAAATACGTAATGCGTAGTTTGGCAACATATTACATTTGAAATAATAAGTAGTACAATTAAAAAGATATTTTTAAGGTTAAACATTTTTAAATTATTTTTAATAAAATTACAAAAAAAATTGTTTTAATGTATATTTAAACGGTATTGTACGTTTAAAATTATAAATTTGTTGTAATAAAATTAAAAAACAGGCAAATAGCCATTATTTATGCAAACCATTATTAAAGCCGTTAGTAAACAAGCCTTGTTAGATGAATTAACAAAGGAGCGCTATGTTCGAAAAACTAATAATGGCCAAAACCAAATTTATATAATTACACATCATAATTCGCCAAACGTTATGCGCGAAATTGGCAGATTGCGCGAAGTTACCTTCAGGCACGCAGGCGGTGGTACAGGTAAAGAAATAGATATTGATGAATTTGATACTAGCGCCCACCCTTACCAACAATTAATAGTTTGGAACCCCGAAGACCAACAAATTGTGGGTGCTTACCGTTTTATTTTGTGTAAAGATGCAGAGTATATTAATGGCAAAGTAAATTTAGCAACTACCGAATTGTTTAATTTTAGCGATACGTTTTATAAAAATTATTTAAGCGAAACGATTGAATTGGGCCGCTCGTTTATACAACCTGCTTACCAACCTAGCGAACAGTATAGAAAAGGTTTATTTAGTTTAGATAATTTGTGGGATGGCTTGGGCGCTATTGTTTTAGATAATCCCAGCCAAAAACATTTTTACGGTAAAGTAACCATGTACACCGATTTTAATGTACAAGCGCGCGATTATATTTTAGCATTTTTAAAATTTTATTTTCCCGATACTGAAAATTTAGTAACGCCAATACATAGCGTGAGTTTTAAAACCGATACGACAGCGTTTATAAACGAATTAAAAAATTTAGATTATAAAGCAGGGCATACACTATTAAATAAAAACGTACGGGCTTTGGGCGAAAACATACCCCCATTAGTAAATGCGTATATGAATTTAAGCCCCACTATGAAAAGTTTTGGTACTGCTATAAACCCTACCTTTGGCGGGGTAGAAGAAACAGGCATTTTAGTAACTATTAAGGATGTGTACCTAAGTAAAAAAGAACGCCATTTTAATTCATATTTAAAAGAAAAAGGAGTCATATAATTATGCAAATTTCAACCGCTATATTTGTAAAAAGCGCATCAAAACTAAGCGATTGTAACAAATCTACCTTACCCGAATATGCTTTTATTGGCAGAAGTAACGTTGGCAAATCATCGCTTATAAACATGTTGTGCAATAATAATAAGTTGGCCAAAACATCGAGCACGCCAGGTAAAACACAGCTAATAAATTTTTTTTTAATAAATGCTAATTGGCATTTGGTAGATTTGCCAGGCTATGGTTATGCAAAAACTAGTAAAACTAATCGCGATAAATTTTCGGAATTAATAATTGATTACTGTACAAAGCGCGAAAACTTAAAATGCCTATTTATATTAATAGATAGCCGTTTACCCTTGCAGTTAATTGATTTAGAATTTATGGAATGGTGCGTAGAAAAAGAAATACCTTATAGCATTATTTATACCAAAGCCGATAAAAATAGTAAAAGCGAATTAATTAGAAACATAAACGCCATTGAAACTAAATTATTAGTGCATTGGGAAGAGTTACCAAATACATTTACTACCTCCTCTGAAAAAAAAGTGGGTAAAGAGGCTATTTTAGAATTTATACATTTTAATAATCAAGAATTTATTAAACCCATAAATACGTTTTAATAATAAAAAAAGCCAATGTATAAAAGTTGTTGTATATTTTTATTTATTTTTAGTGCACAACTATTTTCGCAAAAGCAAATCGATTCGTTAAACCTACTTTTAAAAAATAGTACAGCCGATACTACTAAACTAAGACTTTATGCGCAGCTCTCTTCTGTTAGTGATGAAAACAGTATTCCCTTATACACCAAGCCTGGTATAGAAATAGCTGAAAAATTAATAAAAAATTACCTCTCTACTTCTATAGATAAAAATACTACTGAAGGTGATTTAAGTAATAAAGCACCTAAAAATTTAAAAAAAATAATTTTAAACTGCTACGGACAGTTACTTAACTGCCAAGGAGTTTACGAAATCAGTCACGGTAACAATCCCGAAGGTATTTCGGTGTTTGAAAAAGCCTTAAAAGTACAAACCTTAAATAATGATACCATTCAAATGGCATCAACGCTTAACAATATAGGTATTAATTTATTTTATATGGGTAATATTTCAAAAGCAACCCAAGCACTTAACGAAAGTTTAAAACTATATGCTTGTTTAAAAGATAAGCAAGGAATTGCACAATGCTACAATGGTTTAAGTATAGTAAGCCGTAGTAGCGGAGATATATTAAAAGGAATAGACTACATTTATAAAAGCTTAAAAATTTGTGAAGAATTAAAAGATGAAGAAGGTATAGCAAACCTTTATAACAGTTTAAATGTGTATTATTTAGATTTAGAAGATTACCAAAAAGCCTTAGAATATGGTGAAAAAAGTTTGAAGCTAAGTAAAAAACTTAACTTAAAACGAACCATGGCAAATGCCTATAATGGTGTTGCGTATATTTATAAAAAACGAAATGATTTAGAAAAATCACTTCAGTATTTAAATTTGAGCTTAAAAATAACGGAAGAGTTAGGAGATAAAAACCAATTAGTAACGGCTTATAATAATATTGGTGTAATTTATAAGGATAAAAAAAATTATAGCGAAGCCATTCTCTATTATCAAAAATCATTACAATTAGCTACCGAAATTAAGGCAATTGATGGTGTAGCAAACTCTAATTATAAATTAAGCGAGGTATATTTATTGCAAAATAATGCATCAAAAGCCTTGCCTTATGCCTTAAAATCATACGAAATAAGTAAACAACTACAAACGCCTATAGATATTAAAAATGCGGCAGCACAACTAAAAGATATTTATTACAGTACCCATAAGTATAAAGAAGCGCTAGAAATGACAAACCTTTACTACACCATGCGCGATAGCATTTTAAATGATGACACTAAACGCGAAGCTTTAAAAAAACAATTTAAATACGATTATGATAAAAAAGCGTTGGCCGATAGTATAAAAAATAACATACAACAAAAAGTTTCTAGCACCCAGTTAGCACTACAAAAATCTGAACTTAAACAGCAAAAAACCATTCGTTTTGTATTAATTGCAGGTATTATAGTGATAGCAGTATTTTTAGTATTTATTTTTAATCGTTTAATCATTACCTCTAAACAAAAAACTCTTATACAACAACAAACAGAAATTACCCAATTTCAAAAAAACGAATTGGAGTTAAAAAATAAAAATATTACCGAAAGTATGGAAGCCGCAAAGGATATACAGCGCAGTGTTTTTCCAAATAAGGCGGAGATACAAACTGTTTTTAATAATTATTTTATATTATTTAAGCCCTACGATAATTTGAGCGGCGATTTTTTGTGGTTAAAACAAATAGAAGAAAAAGTAATAGTTGTGTTGGGTGATTGCACAGGGCACGGTATTCCTGCATCGTTACTGACCTTATTTGCTAATGAATTTTTAAATAAAATTATTTTACAAAAACAAATTACATCTGCCCCACACATTTTAGCGGAAGTAAATACTGAAATTTATAACTATTTACAGCGTAAACAAAAAACAAAAAAAACATTAAATGAAGGGATGGATATTGCCATTTGTATTATTGATAAAACCCAA
>JANYEQ010000002.1 GCA_025363015.1 Bacteroidota bacterium | reverse complement strand
TCTTATTTCGCTAATTGGGCGCGTAAACGTTAATGGAAGTAGGTTTTTCCAGTTGCCCTCGGTATCAAATAAAATAGTGTTCATAATATAATTTTTACAACGCAAAATAAGCGTGTTGTAAAAATACATAATATTATGCCCTTTTTCTTTCTATAAAACTTAATTTGTAACCGCCCAATCTATGTTTATTATGAGCTTAATTAGTTAATACAAAATTTTAATTCTTGGTTTTGAATGTTTAATATGATTAAACGTACAATAGCGTCAAAAATAACCTTGTTGATTTTGATTTTTTCTTTTTTACATACCTAACAATGGTTTTATTTAATAAATTGTAAAAAATAAATGTAAATAGTTGGTTCATCAACATTAAACTACTTGATTATTAGCCTTCTTATTTTAAAGTTTAAATTTATAAACACAAACCTGTTTGAGTTGCAAGAATGTTTCACAAACAAAAAATAACAGTGTTTTAAAACCAGATAAAAGGTTTTTTGTAACGAAATAATTATATTAGCAAAAAATAAAAGCATATTTACAAAATTGTTTAATGCGTTTAATTATAAATAACATACTCATATTATTAAAATGAAAAAGATTATATTATTACTATTAATTTTCTCTTTTGTGAGAGTAAATTCTCAAAATACCACACTCGACTCACTCATTTATCTTTATAAAAACTCAAAATACGATACAACAAAAATTAGACTAAAACTTAATATTGCCGAAAATATTTATTTACAAAACCCAGATTCGGCACTTAAAACATTTGAATCTATTGAAAATGAATGTCAAATTAAATTAAAAAACAAAAGCAACTCTAATGCCGATACAAAAGCATTAAAAAAACTTTACGCTTATTCAAAAACAAATATTGGTGTTTTATTATGTCAAATTTCGCGAACAGAGGAGGCAAAAATAAAAATTTTTGAAAGCATAAAAATATTTAAGGAAATAGGAGATAGCGTAACAGTTTTCGTTAGTTTTGCAAACATTAGTCTAGTATACTGTAATTTAGGGTTATTCGATTCATCAATATATTACAGTCAAAAAGTAATAGATATTACAAAAAAACAAAAGAATTCAAAGTTTTTACAAAGTGCATACAATAATATTGGAGTAAATTATGATTATAAAGGCGACATCGCCCAAGCTTTAAAATACTATTTTTTAGCCTTAGAACAAACTATTGAAAGTAAAGAGTTTAATGGCCAAGGCCAATTATATTATAATATAGCTGGTATTTATTTAGCCCAAAAAAATTTAAAGAAAGCACTAGAATATTATAACAAATCAATTGAAATTAGAGAAAAAATTGGCGATAAATTAGGATTAGCCTCAACGTATAACTCCATTGGCAGGGTATATAATTCCTATGAGGATAGTTTAAACGCGTTTCGATATTATAAAAAAGCCGAAATAAATTTTAAAGAGCTTGGCGACTATTCTAGCTTAGCAAGCGTTTATAACAATATGGCTTCTGTGTTCCGTAAATCAAAAAATTACAAAAATGCCGAGCGATATTTATTAGAAGCCATTACAATAGGAGAAAAAATTAATGATATAATTGGATTATCTCATTTTTATATCAATATATCGCTTGTTTATAAATCACAAAATCAAGCCAAAAAATCAATTTTTTATGCTATCAAATCTTTTGATATTAGTAAAAAGGCTGGTATAAACGATAATTTACAAAAAGCCTCAAAAGTTTTATATGAGTTATATAAAAATGAAAAAAACTTTGATAAAGCACTTTATTACCACGAACTATTTATTCAAACTCGTGATACGATGGAGAATATAGAAAGTCAAAAATCTACTATAAAATTACAAACGGAATTTGAATATAAACAAAAAAAAATAGTTGCTGAAGCCGAACATAAAGTTCAGTTTGCAGAACAAAAAGAAAAGGCAAAACAAATTCAGTTCAGACAAAATGTGATAATAGGATTTGTTTCGATATTATTTATTGTAGTTTTTGCCTTTTCGTTAGTTTTATCTAAACGTTTTAAACTAATTAAAAAACAAAATCAAATTATTGAACATCAAAAACACATGGTTGAAGAAAAACAAAAGGAAATTTTAGATAGTATTACTTATGCGCGTCGAATTCAACGCGCACTTTTACCAAATGAAAACTTTATAAAAAAATATATTAAATAAAATATTTACAGTTTAAAAGTTTACACTTGTTTTTTATTTATTGACTATCTTTGCGTTTAAATGCAATCTCAATACGATGTTATAGTTGTGGGTGCCGGGCACGCTGGTTGCGAAGCCGCTGCAGCTGCTGCCAATTTGGGTAGTAAAGTATTATTACTTACTATGAATATGCAAACCATTGCCCAAATGAGTTGCAACCCCGCTATGGGTGGTATTGCCAAAGGGCAAATAGTTCGCGAAATTGATGCTATGGGCGGTTACAGCGGTATTGTGTCTGATAAAAGTGCTATACAATTTCGTATGCTTAACCGCAGTAAAGGACCCGCCATGTGGAGTCCGCGTACACAAAACGACCGAATGTTGTTTGCACAACTTTGGCGCGAAATGTTAGAGCAAACTCCAAACGTTGATTTTTGGCAAGATATGTGCAAAAGTTTAATTATTAGTGCTGATGGTAAACGCGTAGAAGGGGTTGTTACAGGTATGGGTATTGAATTTAAAGCCAAAGCCGTAGTACTAACTAATGGCACTTTTTTAAACGGTATAATTCATATTGGCGAAAAACAATTAGGTGGCGGACGAACAGGCGAAAGCGCAAGTTATGGAATAACGGAACAATTAGTCCAATTAGGTTTTGAAAGTGGACGAATGAAAACAGGAACCCCCCCACGTATTGATGGCCGAAGTTTAGACTATACCAAAATGGAAATTCAAGATGGCGATGCCATTGCCGATAAATTTTCGTATTTAGATAATACCTCTCCTTTTATACCCTTAAAAGGGGGTGTCCAAGGGGCGGGTGATGTTAAAAATCAAGCCCCCTGCCACGTAACCTATACCAACCAAGCCGTTCACGACATTTTAAAAACGGGTTTTGAAAAATCACCCATGTTTCAAGGGAGAATACAAGGCTTAGGCCCTCGTTATTGCCCAAGTATTGAAGATAAAATTACACGCTTTAGCGAACGCGAACGCCATCAACTATTTGTGGAGCCAGAGGGTTGGAATACCTGCGAGATATATGTTAACGGTTTCTCTACCTCCTTACCAATTGATGTACAACAAAAAGCACTACAATTAATACCAGGCTTTGAAAACGTTAAAATGTTTCGTCCAGGTTATGCTATTGAGTACGATTATTTTCCACCAACACAATTAAAACTTACATTAGAAACACAACTAATTGATAATCTGTACTTTGCGGGCCAAATTAACGGCACAACAGGCTATGAAGAAGCTGCTTGCCAAGGTTTAATGTCTGGTATTAACGCAAGCTTAAAAGTAAGTGGCAAACCACCCCTTATTTTAAACCGTTACGAAGCCTATATTGGCGTTTTAATAGATGATTTAGTAACCAAAGGTACAGATGAGCCTTATAGAATGTTTACGTCTCGTGCCGAATACCGTTTGCTGTTAAGACAGGATAATGCCGATATCCGCTTAACCGAATTATCTAATAAATTGGGTTTAGCAAGTAACGAACGCTTAACTAGAGTGAACCAAAAAACCCAAGGTTATACAAAAATTATTAACTTCTTTAAAAATACAAGTGCCGAACCTATAGTAATTAATTCCTTTTTACAATCCGTTGGCTCAGCCGAAATCAATCAAAAAACAAGATATCTTAACGTTATCACTCGCCCCAATATTTCTATAAACGAACTTGTAAAACACGATGAGGTTTTGGCAAGTGCGCTTTTAGAATTTGATAACGAAACCATAGAACAGGCAGAAATTTTAATGAAATACGAGGGTTATATTGAACGCGAAAAAGAAAATGCCGACAAACAAAAACGCTTAGAAGATTACATTATTAAACCCGATTTTGATTACAACTCTATAAAAAGTTTAGGTGCCGAAGCGATTGAAAAATTTAAAAAACACAAGCCTCATACTATTGGTCAAGCAAGTCGTATTTCAGGCATTAACCCTGCCGATATTTCTGTACTGTTAGTTTATTTAGGTAGGTAATGTAAAATGTTCCACGTGAAACAATTTGATTTAAACTTAAATTTTAAACCCTTCCCTAACCTATTTACAAATAGATTGGAGTTACGTCAGTTTACAAAAGCCGATTTAAACGACTATTTTTTAATAAGAAGCGACGCTAAGGTTATGGCTGCTTTAGATAAAAACCCAAACTCTTTTTCGGAAACAGAACGCCTAATGGAAACTATGCAAAAACGTGTAGAAGAAAATTTGGCAATAGATTGGGTGATTTGTTTTAAAGAAAAAAAGCAATTAATTGGTTATATTGGTTTTCATAATATTGATGCTTTTCATAAACGTGCCGAAATTGGTTACGCATTATTTTTTGATTATCATCAAAAGGGTATAATGAACGAGGCAATTAATGCGGTTATTGATTATGGGTTTAAAACAATAAACTTACATAGTATTGAAGCAAATACAAATATAATAAATATAGCTACCAGAAAACTCTTGTTTAAAAACGGTTTCTTGCAAGAGGCACACATAAAAGAGAATTTTTATTTTAATGGTGCGTTTTTAGATTCAGTTATTTTCTCATTAATTAATCCAAAACATATCCAAAACATATAATGTTCCACGTGAAACAAATTCGGTGGTTGAACTTTTCGAAACCATAAAATATTGAATTAGGAAAGTCACTTCGGCAGGCTCAGTGAGCAAACTATATAATTGGTGGTTGAGTTTATTGAAACCACGAAAAAGAAAAAGCAAATTGTCACTTCGACAGGCTCAGTGACCAGAATAAATAATCGGTGGTTGAGCTTTTCGAAACCACAAAAGATTAATATAAAATAAGCACTTTGGCAGGCTCAGTAACCAAAAAACATATAATCAATAATTGAGCTTGTTAAAACCATAAACAGTAATAAAAATATAAAAAATGAAAACACATACCCAATGCCCCATATGTAAAACACAAACCTTTAGCCCTTTTTTAACCTGTAAAGATTATACCGTTTCGCAACAAGACTTTGTAATTGTAAGTTGTAATAATTGTAATTTTAAGTTTACAAATCCTCGTCCTGAAGATGAAAAATTGGGCGATTATTATAAAAGCGAAGATTACATTTCGCATTCAAATACAAGTAAAGGCATCATATCAAAGCTTTATAAATCGGTTAGAAATTATACTTTACAGAAAAAACTAAAGCTTATAACCAACTATGTTTCACGTGGAACTATTTTAGATTACGGCTGCGGAACTGGTATGTTTTTAAATACTTGCCAAAAAGCAGGATGGAAAGCTTTTGGAATGGAGCCCGATGAAGGTGCCCGCAAAATAGCCTCAGAAATGGGTTTAAATACCTTTTCAGATAAAGAACGAATACAAACCTATATTGGCGAACAAACGTTTGATATAATAACATTATGGCATGTTTTAGAGCATGTTACAGACTTAGAACAAACCCTAACTTTTTTTAAGGAAAAGTTAAGCAAAAATGGAGTTTTAATAATTGCCGTTCCAAATTACAAAAGTTACGACGCTAATTATTACAAACAGTTTTGGGCGGCTTACGATGTTCCTCGTCACCTATACCATTACGAAATAGAAACCATTAAAAAACTGTTGCAGCCACATAGTTTTGCATTAATAGAAACTAAGCCAATGAAGTTTGATAGTTTTTACGTAAGCATGTTAAGCGAAAAATATAAAACAGGCTCTATAAACTATTTTAAAGCCTTTTTAACGGGTTTAAAATCTAATTTAAAGGCAAAGCAAGCCAAAGACTATTCGAGTGTTATTTACGTATTTAAAAAAGAGCTTACGGGTAGTTAAGGAATTATAAGGAAGAAGAAATAAACAAAAAACCCACATCAATTAATTTGATGTGGGTTTTTTGTTGCTATTACTTTTTGTTTTAAAAGCAGAATAATATATTTAAATAAGCACTATTGTTTTTAATGTTTCTAACAGGTTTTTAATTCTAAATTTAGATTATCTCTAATAAAAATTTTATAAAGCAAATGTCTTATTTTAAAAAATAGAGTAGGGTATAGGCTTAAAAACATTTAAGTACATTTGTACCTAATTTTGAAAAACCTACTTTTAATACAACCTAAATTGTTTTTAAAGAAGCTTTACCCTAAGGCTGTTTGGAAAATTAGCACCACTCAAAAAACAATTTATTTAACCTTTGATGATGGCCCTATACCCGAACTTACCGAGTGGGTTTTAGACGAGTTAAATAAATACAACGCCAAAGCCACATTTTTTTGCGTTGGAAGCAATATTTTAAAGCATAAAACTATTTTTAACCGAATTAAAAATGAAGGGCATTTAGCAGCCAATCATACTATGTTTCATAGCAAAGGATTTAAAAATACAGTAAAAGACTATTTAACCGAAGTTAATGATTGTAAACAATTAGTTGGCAATAGTTTGTTTCGTCCACCCTACGGCCAGCTTAAGCGCAGCCAATATAAAGCCTTAATAAATAGCAATTATAAAATTGTGTTTTGGGATGTAATTAGTTACGATTACGAAAAAATTACTGAGGCCCAATGTTTAAAAAATGTACTAGCAAACACTAAAAATGGGAGCATTGTTTTATTTCATGATAACGTAAAGGCTGAAAAAAATTTAAAGTATGCCTTGCCATTATTTCTAAAACATTTTGCAAATTTGCACTTCCAATTTAAAGCCCTAGATACATGAACAAATTAACCGTACTTTTTATTACCTTTTGTTTAACTTTATTTTTTTTCGCCTGCAACAATAAAACATCTGTTGTTGAAAAAAGCTTTCACGTTTGGGGAAATGCCACAAAGTGTAAAACAAACATTCAAAGTGCCTGTTCGGTAAATGGTGTTAGCCAAGCTATTTGGGATGAAAACACAAAACTTTTAAAATTAAAAATAGATACCAGCCTTGTAAGTTATAATACCGTTTTAAAGCAAGTAGCCAATGCGGGTTACGATAACGAATTGTTTTTTGGAAACGATTATGCTTACTCAAAATTAGACACAAGCTGCCAATACGAGCGGAGAACAGACTAATTTTTAACAAATTTATTAGAAAATCCGTTTAGTTTAAAAAAATAAATTCCCGCCTCTAAAGCACTAACATTCAGCTGATTATCAATTATTGGCTGACTTATTTTTAATTGACCTAATAAACTATAAATCTCAATAGTTTGTGTACTGTTAAAAGAGCCTTTAAGGTTTAAAATAGTTGTTGCTGGGTTTGGAAAAAACACTAAATCCGTACTAGAAGGTGTAACGATTAAATTTGTAACAAACGCAGAGTTTATTGGTAGTCGAGTTAAAAAGCCATCATCATTAAAGCCATATGTTGGTTGAAAAGAACCTATTGTAGTTGGGTAATTTCCTGAACTTGATTTACCGGTTAAAAATAAACTATTATTTTTTATTTCAAAATCAGCAGCATAGTCTGTTCCAGAATTTGAACTTCCAAAGTAGGTTGAATAATTGGGTGTACCATTTGTGTTAAATCTTGCCACCGCGATGTTTTGATTACCCGCCAACGTACTATAGGTTTGCATGCCAAGCATAGGTAAGTTTGCCGAAGCGGTGGTTATAAAGGTATATATTTGGTTATTGTAAAATTTTATTCGCGCCGTAACATCGTTGTTATTTCCACCAAAATAGGTGCTAAATAATAAATTACCAGTACCCGAAAGTTTTGATAAAAATGCGTCTTGCATACCTGCTAATGTTGGCTGGTAAGCCGCAACGGTAGTGGTAAAATTAGTGCTTGTTGTTTGCCCACCAATGTATATGTTTCCGGTATTATCTGCTACTAAACCATAACAATCATCGGTACCCGAGCCACCAAAATAGGTTGAAAATATGCGAGTTCCTGTTGAGTCTAACTTTATAAGATAACAATCAAAACCACCGTCTTTATTGGGTTGTAGGCAGCCTATAGATGTGTTTAAGTTAAAACTATTCGTACCTCCACAACCAAAAATGTTTCCAAAAACATCGGTAGTTAATGCGTGAATATCTTCAGTACCCGCACCACCATAGTAAGTACACCATTTAAAATTTCCAGCACCATTAAATTTTGCAATAAAAGCATCGGTATTTCCACCAAAAGTTTGTTGAAATGAAGTAGCGTTTGTAAATAAATTAGTAGAGGTTGTGGTGCCACCAATAAACAGGTTTCCGTTAAAATCACAGGCAATATCAAGCGCTAAATCGTAATTTGATTTACCAAAATACGTTAACCAAACTAAAGTGCCGTTGGGCGATATTTTTCCAACAAAACAATCGCTTTGCCCTGCAAAGGTGGGCTGAAAGCAGGATAAACTTGTTGTAGGTAAACCTGTAGCTTGTGAGTAGCCCGTAAAAGCTATGTTTCCATCAGGACAAATAACAATTTTTTCTCCGCTATCAAAACCCGTTGTTCCTATATAAGTTCCCCAAACAAAACCACCACACGAATCAAACTTAGCTATATAAGCATCATAAAACCCTTTTAAGGTATCGCTAACTAAACCCGGCGTTGTAGTAAGCGATTGGCTTTGTGTTTGCATAATGATATAACTGTTTTTGTTATTATCTACAGCTATTCCTTTTACCTCATCGGCATCTGTTTTACCTATATAAGTGCTCCAATAGCTGCAGTTAGTTTGGCTTTTACAGCAACACGATAAAATTAAAAATATGTAAATAAGTTGTTTCATGTGTAGATATTATTTTTTATTGTCATAAGTCGTGCCGCATTACGCGGTATGGTTTAGCCAGTTTCTTGTTTCCCACTTGCTGGCTCAAATGTTTACTAAACATTTGCCCTATTTGTGCTTGAGGCAAACACGGTTGTTTCATAAATTAAAAAATGCCCAATACAATTGTATTGGGCACTTAATGTAGTAATATTTTTTATTTGATTAAAGTTACGCTTCCTGTTAAGTTGTGCGATTTGTTGTCTTTACCAACATAACTAATTTTGTAAACATATACGTTGTTATCAGCTAATTGGCCTTTAAATGTGCCATCCCAACCTTTTTTAATGTCACTTGATTGGAACACTAAAGCACCACCACGGTTAAAAATTAACATTTCAAACTTATTAATATTATTAGAAATTGCTAAAAAAACATCGTTTTGTCCGTCGCCATTTGGTGTAAAGGCATTTGGCACATAAAAATTAGCCTCGTTAGCAACTATTACCTTTTTAGTAACCATATTTTCGCAACCTTTGTTTGATACAACTTTTAAAGTAACGTCATACTTACCGCTATCTTGGTAGGCATAGTTAGGGTTTTGCGAAGTTGAATATACATCAGGGCCTAAACCAAACGTCCAATACCATGTTGAAATTGTAGCGTTAGTAGTTAAATCTGTAAAGGCCACTTGTGGGTTTGTCCATGTAGCATTTTCTGTATTACTAAAGCTAGCAACAGGTACAGGGTAAACTTCAAACGTTTTAATTTTTTTAGAAGTACAACCATTTCCATCAGTAGCAACAACAGCAATAGTATAAATGCCTGCGGCAGTGTAGTTAATGTTTTTAGGATTATTTGAGTTATTTATTACACCATTACCCAAAGTCCAAGCATAATTAATACTACTGTTTGCAACACCTAGGGCAGTAAACTCTACATTATTTCGAGGCGCGCAGCCAGCAATGGCCTTACTCATATCAATATCTACACTTGGTTTTGGGTTTACTAATACAGGTACCGTGCCAACATAAATACAACCTAATGGGTCTTTCATGGTAATAGTGTAAATACCGCTACTTGCAGGTATTACGTCTTGTACAGCAGTATTTGCGTCGTTAGAGCTAAAACCGTTAGGCCCCGTCCAACTATAAGTAACTCCACCAGCATCTAAGGTTTCTAAATACACAACTCCATCTTCACACACAGTGCCTGTACTTGTTGGGTGTAATACTTTAGGTGCCTGAACAGTAACATAAGTTGTAGCGGTTGACACACAACCTTGTGGAGATGTAATGGTAACTGTATAAACACCACTTGCAGATGCGATAGGGTTAATTAAATTAGGGTTTTGCTGTGTAGAAGTAAAGCCACCAGGCCCTGCCCAAACAAAAGTACCTAAGCCATTTGCAATTAAATGAATAGTGTTACCTGAACAACCAGGGCCGGTGTTACTTGCCGTAACAGCTACAGTATTTATTACAACAGCTACGCCTGCACTTGCATAACAATTGCCAGTTAATGTTGCGGTTACATAGTAATTTCCGCCCGAGTTATTGTTTGCTGTTAAGGTTGGATTTTGTTGTGAAGATGTAAAATTGTTTACGCCTACCCAATTATAATTACCAGTACCACTTGCCGAAAGATTTAATGGGCTATTTGGGCAAACGGGCCCGTTAGAACTTGCGTTTATTGTGGCTTGGTAAACACCTAAACTAACAGTAGAAACGCCTTTACAACCATAAATACTTGTTGTGGTACATGAATATATACCAGCTATGGCATTAGTTGCATTAGTAATAATAGGGTTTTGTAAATTAGATGTAAAGCTGTTAGGCCCACTCCATAAATAGCTTGTTGCACTAGAAATAGAATTACTAAAAGAAGCAGTGCCGCCTATACATACTGGCGAATTTACAGACAATAAAGCATTAGGTGTAGCATAAACCTGTACAGTAAAGCTTGTTGTTGAATTACAAGGCCCACACGTTGCTTTATTTACTGTTACGGTATAAATACCTGCCGCAGTATAACTATGAACGGTTGTAGTGCCACTACCCGTGGGGCTTCCGTCGCCATAATTCCATGTATATAAAAAACCCGAAGTTAATGAATAGGTATCAGTAAACGTAAAGCTTGGAGAGCTTAAACACGTATTAGGTGTTGTAGTTACCGTTAGCACAGGAGGAAAAGGCAAAACACTAACACTAACCACACCTGGCTGTATTAATGTACATGGTACACCACCACCCGTGTTACAATTTGACATTGCGCTACCATTAACGGTGCCCGGCGCACCAATTACAAATGTGCTTGTGCTTGTTGATGAAGCTGTGCTAACACTTGTGCCAGTACCCGTAATAACGATGTTTACTAACCAAACAGAAAAAGTAGTGCTTGTTGTTAAATTTGGAATATTTAATGTGTTTACCGAACCCGTTGTAAATGTAGTGTTAGTTGCAAAACCAACAGGGGTAACAGGACTGGTTGCTGTCCAACTATACGTTGGAATAATTGTAGCAGAAGCCTCACAGGTAGGAAAACCAGGAGCACAGCCGCCCGTGTTACAAACACCACTCCAAGTTGCAGTTAAAAGAACGCCACCACAACATATAATTACGGGTGGGCTTGCAGATAAGTTTAAGGTTACAACACCACCAGTGCCCGGAGGGGTTAGGGGTCCAGGAACAACAAATGATTGTGTGGGCATCCATGGGCCAATAGTGCCATTCATTACCATTTCGCGCGAACGAATGTAATACGTTTTACCGGGGCATAATTGAGCGTAAGGTATAAATGTAGGATGATAAGGCTCAACCGAACAATTATCAGGCCATCCGTTTCCAATATTATAGCCCGGTACGTTTAATAACGAATTAAAATATGGAAAACTAACATACGACGTTGCTGGATTATTCCAATTTGTTAATGTACTTGTCATGCATGGAGGTTGTGTGCCTATAAATGCGGGCGAACACGATATTTCGGTTTGTATCCAGTAGGGTCCACAACCACACGTTGCAGGGCTTGAACTAGCATTTATAGTAATACCGGTTACACCAGCCGTTACCGCGTAAGATTGAAAAGGTTGTCCGTGACAAGCTTTGGCTTGGTAAACGCCTAATATTAATGCAATAGTTAGTAAAGATGTTTTTAAAAGTTTCATTATTATTTTTTTAGAACACAAAACTACAGCCTAATGTTTTAATAAATTAAGCAAATTAGTAAAGGGCTTGTTTTAGTTATTAAAGCAAGGTGGCTTTTATAAAAACATATAGTTTACTTAGTAAACAAGCTGTTATGGTGAGGGAAATTTTTATAAAACCCTAATTACTTGGTAATTTGCGTTTTACTATACCTGTTTATTAGTTTTTTATAAAGCATATAAATTTGTTTTCTAAAAATAAAACAAAGCAATACATAAGGTACTGCCATTAGGTATAAAATACCTGTATTTAAACTGCGCGCCATTGAGTTGGGATTATGTTTTAGCGAACTTTCTGCTGCTTGCTTACACATAGCGCATTGAGATTGCAGGTTAGTGTTTGCGCAAAGCATTAAAATACATATAATTATAAAAGGTAAATATTTTTTAAAGTTGAACATGGGTTTAATACATAAGCTGAACAAAGCCTTTAAATAGTTTATTATTTGAATCGCCAAGATTTAAAATATAAAAATAACTACCTGAAGGGAGTTTTTGAGAGCCGGTTTTATTTTCAACATTGGGCGTACCGTCCCACGTATTGTTATAGCCTTTCATACTGTAAATTAAATTGCCCCAACGGTTGTAAATTAATAATTCATTGTTGGTGTACGCATCAATATTTTTTATTTCAAATACATCGTTATGCCCATCGCTATTTGGGGTTAAAACTTCGGGTATAAAAATATCACCTACATTAACGGTTATTATTGTTGATGCCGTATCGCTACAAGGCCCATTACTTGCAATTAATGTAACACTATAATTACCCGAATTTACAAAAGTAGTAGCAGCATTATAAGACGTAGCTGTTGAGCCATTATTAAAATTCCAATAAAAAATATCGCTAAGGGTTACGCCTGTGCTGGTGTTATTAAAACTAACATTTAACGGTAAGTTGCCACTGCTGGTGTTGCTATTAAAACTTGCTACTACATAATTGTTTTGAAGTATAACGGCTACAGCTGCACTGGTACATAAACCAACAGCGCCTTGCGCATAGTAAGTATAGCTTCCTGCTGAAGTAGTAGTGGGAAAATAAACACCATTATTAACGGCTAAACTTTGTGTTAAGGCTGCATCGCTATACCACGTTACCGGAATACCACTTCCAAAATTTGCAGATATTTGTGTGGTATTGCCATTACAGCTTAGGCCGTTTGCTGCGCTTATAAAATTAGGCGCTGCATTTACCAATACATTTACTGTTGCAGTTGTTTTACAGCCGTTTACACCCGTACCACTTACGGTATAAACAGCGTTGTTGGTGGGCGAAACAACTATCGAGTTTGTGGCGGTGCTGCCATTGCTCCAAACATAACTACTGGCTAAAACACCACTTGCAACTATTGAAAACGATCCACCTACACAAATTAATGGTGCAGCATTATTAAAACTTATGGTAGGGTTAGCAATAACCGAAATCGTTACGGGCGTTCTAATGCCTGCACAGGTAGCGGTGGTAGTTTGTATATAATAGCTAGTAGTTGTGGTTAATGTGGGCGTAACCAGCGAATTGGTGTTGGTTGATACTTGAGCACCTGCCGTTGGGGCATTCCACCAATCAAACTGAACAAAACCTGTAGGAGATGTAATGGATAACGTTGCGGTATTACCCGAACAAATTGTGGCACCCAAAGCAATAGGGCTTGCTTCGCCTAAAATAAAATAATATGGAGATAATGTAGTTGGTATTGTGGATGTTATAAACCCATTATTACCACCAGCGGCAGGCGTTACAGTGTTTAAAACATAATTCCAATTAGCGGGTAACGAACCCCTTATGGTGGATATAGCACACTCAGGCATACCCGCATTAAAATCCATACTTAAATTATAACTAAGGGTTAAACTACCTGTTGGTGCACCAACGTTGGGGCTAATACGCACTCGCCAATTGGCTTTGTGCGCTATGGCACTAATTGTATCGCCAATTATAGATAGGTTAGCTGCCCCACCCGAACTACTTTGTTTGTAAACAATAGGTCTGTATTTTACAGGCAATATGTTCATTGGCCCTACGGCAAAGGTGTAATTAGTAGCGGTTGCTATTACCTGCCTTCTTAATCTGCCTACTACAAAACTATTGGCAGAGTAACCCGTTAACGATGTGGCAGGGTTGGTGTTATTAATATATAATTCATAAATTGTACTTGGTGCAACCACGTTTTGATGGGTAAAAAATATTCCTTTTATTAAATCGGCAAAGTTGGTAACTTCAACTATTGATAGGGCATAAACATTACCCGTAGGTTTATTTATTCTAAAATTATACAAGGTGCTTGTGCTCATATCAATATCTTGATTCGCCGCCCCGTTTAATAATACAATGCCTGTACCCGCTAAGTAAGTACCGTTGTTTATAAAATTACCACCTACGTTTAGCGAAAAGGTTTGCGAACTCCAGGTTCCGGCAATAATATCAAAGTTGTTTAAAATGCGGGTGTTGGTTACCATATTTACAGTAAAAGTGGCGGGTTTGTTTACCCTTACGTTATAAAAATTACTGTTGTTGTTATCAACGTTTTCAGAGGTTAATCCGCAGGACGAAAACTCAAAATTTACAGTATTTGTGTTGGGGTTAAAGGTGCCATTATTTGTCCAATCACCAGTAACATAAAGGTTAGCGGTTTGGTGCGATACCACAGCGCCGGGGTCTATAATAACGTGGTGTAGTATTAATGAGTTAGTGCCCGTAAGTATGGTTGCTGGGCCCACAAAGCGTACATAAGCCGTAGGAAAACTGGTGCAGTTTCTGTTAAACACGCCGTTATTGGTAAAATTCCCTCTTATTATAGTTTCAACAGGGTGGGCTGTAACACCAAAACCCGATGTACCGTTGGTATTATCAACAATAATATTATAAAAGGTAGTAATGGATGCACCTTGTATGGTTTGTTTAAATGCAAAGCCATTAAAATGTATAGTGCCCGTTCCACAATTAAATATACCGCTATTAGTAAATACACCAAATAAGGCCAATGTGTTTGCGCCACAATTAAATGTGCCACCTGTGTTTATTTGTAAATTAAATATTTGAGCACTCGCTACGTTTAGTGTAATATTTGCACCGTTTACAATTACAGCAGTGTCGTTTGCGCCTGGCACTACACCCGCTGCCCACGATGTGGCGGCATTCCAATTACCCACTACAGCATTACTTAACCTATTTATAGCGTTTAAGCGACTTGTTAAAAACAAAAAACCAAGTATAAATAGTAATGTTTTAATCATGCTAATATTTAATTAAAATTATAATCTAAAAAAAACAGATGTTCTTTTCCGACTTATAAAATTAATGTTTATTTTATAACTGCACAAGGTTTAACCCTATTAATAATACTAAAGCGGTTTAATGTTTGTTGTTTTTATTTTGGGTAACGTAAACAATTTATTTTTTAATCACATAATTTTATTTTAGTGCTTTACGTTTTTTATAAAAGCCTAACTTTATATTTTTAATAGTGATAAATATGACTGCAGAAATACTAACCATTGGCGACGAAATTTTAATAGGGCAAATAACCAATACCAACAGCGTTTGGATAGCCCAACAACTTAACCAAATAGGCATAAAAGTAGTACACATGGCTAGTGTGGCCGATGACGAAACCGCCATTATAAAAGCGTTTAACGATAGCTTAACCCGTGCCCAATTTGTATTTATTACCGGCGGTTTAGGTCCCACCAAAGATGACATTACTAAAAAAACATTTTCTAATTACTTTAATAGCCCATTAGTAATTGATAAAGATGTGTTAGCTGATGTTTCTTCCTTTTTTTTAAAGCGAGATAAAACGGTCTCTCAACTCAACCAAAACCAAGCGTTGGTACCTAAAGATTGTTTTGTGATTCGTAATCCTAATGGTACTGCACCCGCCATGTGGATAAAAAAACAGAATACCACGTTTATAAGTATGCCTGGCGTGCCCTACGAAATGAAGGCGTTGATGACGGATACCATTATCCCAAAAATAAAAACCGAAAACGCCTTGCCGCACATTTATCATAAAACGGTATTAACACAAGGCATTGGCGAAAGTGCCTTGGCCGAATTAGTTGAAACATGGGAGGATAACCTAATACATAAAAACATTAAGCTAGCCTACTTGCCACAACCCGGCATTGTGCGCTTGCGCCTTAGCACCAGTGGAAACAATTTAGAACGTTTAAAAACGGATGTTGAAGACGAAATTAAAAATCTTAACACGTTAATTAGTAAATACATTTATGGTTACGAAAATTATGGCGAAGAAACCCCACCTTTACAAAAAATAGTTTCTGAGCTTTTATTACAACGTAACCAAACCCTTGCCCTTGCCGAAAGTTGCACAGGCGGATATGTTTCATCGCTATTTACAGCACTTCCGGGCGCCTCTCGTGTGTTTAAAGGCGCAATAATACCCTATACAAACGAAGCCAAACAGCAACTGTTACAGGTACATGAAAAGCTGTTTAACACTGTTGGCGCGGTGAGTAAAGAGTGTGTAGAGCAACTAGCGCAAAACGTTTTAAAAAAATTTAATAGCACCTATAGTATTGCTATTTCGGGTATTGCAGGCCCAACAGGCGGCACAAGCCAAAAACCAGTAGGCACTATTTGGATAGCTGTTGCTAACCAACAAAAATGCTTAGCCTTTAAATTTCAGTTTGGCGATGATAGAGGCCGTAACATTGTAATGACAAGTAATACCGCCCTAAACCTATTACGTAAATTTATTTTAAATGAGGTAGAGTAGGTTTTATATTACAAGTTTTGTAAGATAAAAAAGTACAAAAATAATTAATAAAAGATGTTATGAATATAGAATTATTAAAATACCCAATTGGAGAATTTGAAACGCCAAAAAACATAGCATCACAAGATGTTACGCTTTGGATAAACGAAATAGAAACCTTGCCAAACAGATTAAGTAATATTGTAATTAACTTAACCAAAGAGGAGTTAAACACACCCTATCGCCCCAACGGTTGGATGGTTAGGCAGGTAATACATCACCTTGCCGATAGCCATTTAAACGCATACACACGTTTTCATTTAGCCTTAACCGAAAACAATCCCACCATAAAACCCTATGCCGAAGCTGCTTGGGCAGAGTTAAACTACCTAAAGCACACCCCCATTAGTATTTCGCTTAACCTAATCACAAGTACACACGCTCGTTTGGTGTTACTGCTAAAATCATTATCAAGTGCCGATTTAGAAAAAACATATACCCACCCCCAATACAATAAAGAGTTTAAATTAAACCAAGTTATTGCATTATACGCTTGGCATGGCAAACACCATGTGGCACACATAAGCCAATTAATAAAACGTAATTTTGATAATAATAAATTGTAGTTGTTTTTTTACAAACACAGGCATTGAATCTTAAGTTCTGTCAACTCCTACTTCACTCTCTCCATATACTCGCCAGTTTCGGTATTTACTCTAATTTTTTCGCCCTGTTCAATAAACAAAGGCACTAAAATTTTGGCGCCGTTGGCTATTTCGGCGGTTTTTAAACTTTTACCGGCGCCGGTTTCAGTATAAGTAACGGTAACCTCTACATGCTTTGGTAATTCGGCATTAATAATATCGCCATTATCATCTATAAAAACCTTTAAAATCATGCTTTCTTGCAAGTACTTTATGGCATCGCCAAAAAAATGTTTTTGCACGGCTTGTTGCTCGTAGCTTTCTTGGTTCATACATACTAAGGTATCGCCTTCTTCAAACAAATACTGTAGTTCATGCAGTTCTACACGCACAAAATCTATTTTTTCGCCTGAGCGAAAACGAATTTCGCTTTGCTTACCTGTTTTTACGTTTCGGCACTTTACCGAATAAATAGCATTGCCCTTGCCGGGCGTAATGTGGTCGTAATCTAAAATTAAAAGTAAATCGTTATCCACTCGCATGTATGCGCCTTTACTAATATCTGAAGTAGTTGCCATAATTTTTTTATAAGATTTTAAAAGTAATTAAAATTAGTGTAACCAGCCCAAAAAAATTAACCATTAATTCTAATAACTATCAAGACTACGTTTTATCAAAAACAAAAAAGGTCAAAGAATTACTCTTTGACCTTTTAATTAAATTGAAATTTTTAATTATTAAAAATTTATAAAATCACTATTTTGTAACAACCAAATATTTTGAAGCGCTCCAAAATTTTTCTGGGTCGCTAATAATAATGCTATTTACCATTTTGCCAGTTTTATCTAAGCTAAATGAGCCAGTAGGGTGTGTTGTTACAATTTTTATGTGTTTGCTATTAATAGGTATAACAGTAACCTCATTATAATCTATTTTAGTAAACATACTTTTATCTAAATTATTACTTAATTTAGATGTTTCGCCAAAACCTAATAAACCACCTTTTTTATCAATTAATTCCCAAGTTTCTAAATCGTGCGATTTGCCTACAATGTAATAAGCAGTATGCAACTCAGCTGTTTGATTATTAATGGTTTGGTTTTGTGCCATATTTTGGTTAGATAGGGTATCAACCGAAATTTGTAATTGAGCAACTTGTGCATTAAGCATATTTAATTTTTCGTTTAAATCTGTTAACTCAAAATATTTTAAATTTAACTGATTATTTAAATTTTCAATTGTTTTTTCTAATTGCGCATTTTTATTAGTGCTATTATGTAGTTTACTTTTTAGTTGCTTTAACGATTTTGAATTTGCAAGCATTAATTCATTAATGGCTTTAATTTCGTTATTTATTCGGTCTTTTTGGTTTGGTTTTACATCGCTTAATTTGTTTGAGTTTATAAAAATTATATGTTGTTTTTTACTTACCTCATTTAAGTTATTTTCTACCTCGTTAAACGATGCAATAAATTCATCAACCGATGTTTGCCCTTCGCCAATAACTTTTAGTAAAGAGTCGCGTTCCATTATTACCTGCGCATCTTGTTTTGGATCGTTTTTGCAGGCACTAAATATCATTAAAGATGTTGCTGCAATTAAAATGTAATTTTTCATAATTTGTTTTTTTATTTTAATTTGTATATAATTTATGATACAAAAATGAAAATATTTGTAATTGTGTATGTTACGTTTTTATTTAAATAGTTTACATAATTCACATATTTTAAACTTTTAACATTCTTTTATTATTGGCTTTAACTCGTATAAAATACTACAAAACATAGCCATGCCCTACTACAATTTCCTGTAAATTTGTTATATGTCAAAAACTAAAAAAACATTTTTCTGCCAAAACTGCGGAGCACAATCCGATAAGTGGTTGGGCAAATGCAATAGCTGTAACGAGTGGAATACAATAGTTGAAGAAGTTGTGCATAAGGAAACCAAAAACGACAGACTACAATTATTTACTGCTAACAAAAACGCAAAATCTAATGCACCTATCTTATTACAAGATGTTGGTTTGCAAGATTACCCCCGCATTGCTGTACCTGGAAAGGAACTGACAAGGGTTTTAGGCGGCGGCATAGTGCCCGGCAGTTTGGTATTGTTTGGTGGCGAGCCGGGCATTGGAAAATCTACCTTAATGTTACAATTAGCATTACGCTTAAAAAACTTAAAAATACTTTACGTTAGTGGCGAAGAAAGCGAACAGCAAATAAAAATGCGAGCCGAACGTATTGGCGTTACAACCGATAATTGTTACATATTACAAGAAACAAATACACAAAATATTTTTCAGCACATTGTTCAGGTAGAACCTCAATTGGTTATTATAGATTCTATTCAAACGCTACATACTGCCTATGTTGAAAGCAGTCCGGGTAGTGTAAGCCAAGTGCGCGAATGTGCAGCCGAGTTATTACGTTTTGCAAAAGAAACAAATACGCCCGTATTTATGATTGGGCACATTACCAAAGATGGCAACATTGCTGGCCCCAAAGTATTAGAGCATATGGTAGATACGGTGTTGCAGTTTGAAGGCGATAGAAACCATATTTACCGCTTGTTGCGCGCCACTAAAAATCGATTTGGTAGTACAAACGAAATGGGCATTTACGAAATGAATGGCGATGGTTTGCGCGAAGTAACCAACCCATCAGAAATTTTAATTACTAACCGAGATAGCCCTACCAGTGGTGTGGCTATTAGCGCCACAATGGAGGGTAACCGCCCAATGTTGATAGAAACACAAGCCTTAGTAAGTAGTGCGGCGTATGGCACGCCCCAGCGTAGTAGCACAGGTTTTGATTTACGTAGATTAGGAATGCTACTTGCCGTTTTAGAAAAACGCTGCGGATTTAAATTAGGAATAAAAGATGTATTTATTAATATAGCTGGTGGCATTAGCGTGCAAGACCCCGGAATTGATTTAGCTTTGGTATGCGCTATTTTAAGTAGTAACGAAGATATGCCCATACCACAAGATGTTTGTTTTGCTGGCGAAGTAGGCTTAACAGGCGAAATACGCCCCGTAAACCGTTTGGAACAACGCATAAGCGAAGCCGAAAAATTAGGCTTTAAAAAAATAATTGTAAGCAGTTATAATTTAAAAGGAATTAATGTAAATTCATACAAAATAAAAATACTAAGCGCCGGTAAAATGGAAGATGTGTTTGAGTTAATTTTTGGGTAATAAAGCTTACATTTACAATTATATAAAAAGTATTTCTTTAATGAGAAAAATAGCTCTGCTTTCATTTTTTTTAGCTCTAACAACATTTTCTCTTGCTCAAAAAGAAGCATATTTTGATTCAGTTTATAAAGTTTGTAATGGTTTAAAGAATGAAAATTCCACTTTTTTTCTTGAAAGGACGCATTCATTATACTCAGAAGCCAAGAAAGCTAATAATAAATTATACATTCAAAAAGTCGGAAATTTAATTGGAATTTATTTTACAATAAATCAGGTGTTTGATTCTGGCTACGTTTATTTTTCGAAAGGATTAAGCTTAGCAGAAAAAAGTAATAACAAAGAAGCCATTGCAAACTCTAAAATGAACATTGGCATAGTTTTACGTTATCAAAAAAATTATTTAAAATCAGAATTTTATTTTAAAGAAGCTTTGGCTTTGAGTAAGGAGCTTAAAAACACAAAAATTCAAATTAGTGGTCTTTATAATTTGTCAGGACTTTATTTAGATTGGGCAAGATATAAGGATGCAATTGCGATAAATAGAGAAAGCCTAAAAATTTCGATTGTTACTAACGATATGCAGAATCAAATCAAATCTTTAGAGGCTTTGGGCGGTAATTTTTCAGAGTTAAATCAACTCGATTCTGCAAAATATTATTTGTTATTAGCATACGAAAAAGCAAGCGCTGTAGACTATAACGATGAAAAAAGCTATTTGTGTAATAATTTAGCGGGTTTATTTTTAAAGTTAAAAAATTACAAAAGAGCTGAAACTTATTTAATTGAAGCAAAGAATCATGCTTTAAATAAAAAATTAAATAATTCTTTAATCGATATTTATGGAAATTATAAAGATTTATATTTTAAAACAAAACAATTTGAAAAATGCATACTTTATTTTCATAGGCAGGATTCTATTAAAACATTAATTTATGACGACGATATTTTAAATACCACCACCGAGATGGAAGCAAAGTATCAATCTGAGAAAAAAGAGCTTTTATTAAACCAAACCAAAACAGAATTAAATTTTCAAGCAGAAAAAAACAACCAAAAAACTCGAATTATTTGGCTAGGGGCTATAGCCTTTACTTTAACATTATTGTTTCTAATAATTGCATTTTTAAATTACCAAAAAGCTAAAAAAGCTAACTATATTATTCAAAATCAAAACCAAATCCTCGAACTTCAAAAAAAAGAAGTAGAAACTCAAAAAGACATTATTGAAGAAAAACAAAACGAAATATTAAGTAGTATTCGCTATGCAAAACGCATACAACAAAGCTTAATGCCTACAGAAAAGTATATAGATAGAGTGATAAACAAAAAGTAAATTCGTACAAAATAAAAACACTAAGCGCCGGTAAAATGGAAAATGTATTTGGATTAATTTTTGGATGATGAAAAAAAAGTTGAGATTATATAAATCACTATTTTATATATTTTTTTGTTCCACTATATCAAATGGGCAAAACATAATTATTGATTCTTTAAAAATAATTATTAGTAAAACCAATACAGATACAATTAAGGTAAATGCTCAAAATGCAATTTGTAAAATACTATGGCAAAGTGCACAATTAGACAGTTCATTATTTTATGCAGAGGCGGCACTAAAACTTTCAAAAAAAATAACTTTCAAAAAAGGAATTGCCAATGCTTATGCGCACGAAGGCGTAATTTATTTATACAAACCTAATTACGATAAAGCTAGTGAGGTGTTATTACTTGCCAACAAACTGTACGCCGACCTAGGTATTAAAAAAAGAATTGCCGACACTTATAATAATTTAGGCGAAGTATACAAATACAAAGGATTATACCCAACTTCAATAAAATACCATTTTGCGGCTTTAAAAATAAGAGAAGAAATAAAAGATAGCATTGGCGTTGCGGCTTCATTAAATAATATTGCAATAATTTATGAAAAACAAGCAAATTACAGCGAAGCGCTTAAAAACTATTTTGATGTCCTTAAATTTTATCAACAAAAAAACATAAGATCCGACGTTGCTAGAACATACAATAATATTGCAGAAATATATCGTTTACAAAATAAATATATCGAAGCATTAAATTATCAATCAAAGGCTTTAGCTATTCGCAAAGAAATAAATGAAGTAATGGGTATAGCTATGTCAAATATTAATATTGGAACCATAAAATATGCAATGGCACTTTTAAAATTTGATACTCAAAAAAAAATTACTCCACAGGCCACCGAATTATTTAATGAAGCCCTAAATTATTTTACAATGGCAAAAAAACCTAGCAAAAATAATGGAGATATATATTTTTTAACTAACATAGAATTAAACATGGGAACTATATATCTACATCAAAAAAAATATAAAGAAGCAGAAAGATGTTTACTTCAATCTTTAAATTTTTCTAAAAGCACTGGAAATAAAGAACTCATGAAGAAAGTTTACGAAACATTGTATGAATTATACGAAAAAAAAGAAAATTTTAAAGAGGCTTATAAGTCTGTTTTATTATGCTTTAAATATAAAGACAGCCTTATAAACGAGGTAAATACCAAAAAAACCATTGAAATCCAAATGCAATATGCTTTTGATAAAAAAGAAACGGCTGCAAAACTAAAACAATTTCAAAAAGATGTTATTGTAAAAGAAGAAAAAGAAAAACAAAAAGTGTTCTTGTATGCTGTGATAATTGGTTTAATAAGCCTATTAGTTTTTACAGTTTTTATTTATAATAGGTTTAAAATTACAAACCGCCAAAAGAAAATTATTGAAGTAAAAGAACAAGAAGCGATATTACAAAACGAATTACTTACATACCAAAAAAGTATAGTTGAAACAAAACAAAACGAAATATTAAGTAGTATTCGCTATGCAAAACGCATACAACAAAGCTTAATGCCTACCGAAAAATTTATAGAACGAATAATTAATAAAAACAAAACGTAAATAATACTTAAAAGCCTTAACGTTAAAAACACCATGTTTTATTTTTAAGTGTAACGCTATATCTGCCTTCAAAGTGTGGATTATAAGGCTGAAAAAATAACTAATAAATTACCTCACCTCCACATTACTTAACCGCACAATTTTTATAAAACGCTTTGCATAATAGGGCGATTCTTTAAAAGTAGAAATTTTTACACCCCCTTGTTTTGTGTTTGATGAGGAGTGCACAAACCGCAACTCTTGGCCAATACCCGAAATTACAATACCCACGTGGCCAGGCTTTCGATTTTTAGCATTGGTGCCTGTAAACACAATTATATCACCAATTTTACACGAATCGGGGTTAATTAATTTACCCGTTTTTTCGTAATCCATAGATGCTCTTGGAACAGTAATATTAAAATGCTTAAAGGTATAATACACAAAGCCCGAACAATCAAACCCAACCTTAGGGTTAATACTACCATATTTATATTTAATACCTAACTGTTTGTTTGTAAAAGCCATTAAAGCATCAACAGCAATTACAGGCACACTATTGTTAGTTTGTGTATAAAAAGTACTAAAACAAAACAGTAAAACGGCACTAAAAAACAAGTGTTTAAGGGGCATAGTTTATTAAAGGTACAAAAAATATAATTGTCTTTGTTTTAACTTGTGTGCGGAACTGTTTTTGTTTACAGTTAGCATTAGATATTTTGATTTGCTGTTAAGTACAAAATTGTTAATGTTGTAATGTTTTGTATTACCTACTCCGCTAGATAGTAACGGTACAAAAGTAA
>JANYEQ010000130.1 GCA_025363015.1 Bacteroidota bacterium | reverse complement strand
ATTTGGATGTACAACACTTTACAATTAAAATAATGCAAACTTTGTTATAATTATTAAATAGTTTAAAAATAAAGGGCGCCAATGGAAACCCAGAGAATAAATTTATTTATTGTTGATAATAACAGGCTAATGGTTGCAGATTTAAAATACTACTTAAAAAACAGATTTGGAAATGCAATTAACGTATCAACTTTTAACGATGGAGAAAGTTGTTTAATAAATTTAAAAAAAGATACGCATAAAGTAATTCTTGATTATTACATGGAAGAAAAAAATGGTTTAGAAACTTTAAAATTAATTAAAGAAAAAAATTCAAAAGCTGTTTTTTTTTTATGATATCATCAATACACAAAAGTGTGATTTATTTAATATCTTTTTTGTAATGTATAATAAATTAATGTTAAAATTGTGCATCTTCGTTTCATAAATATAAAAAATTAGAATTGAAATTATACATAAAATACATGGTAAGTAATCGCTGCATAATGGCAGTGAAGGATGCTTTAAAAAAAATGAATCTACATTTTGTAGTAGTTGATTTAGGAGAAGTTGATATTATGGAAAACATTTCGCCTCAACAGCGCGAAGAACTTAAAGCTGCTTTGGATGTATCTGGCCTCGAATTAATGGATGACAAACGAGCGGTACTAATTGAAAAAATAAAAAATGTAATTATAGAAATGGTTCATTATTCTGAAGAATTACCAAAAATAAATTATTCCGATTATATCAGCAAAAAATTAGACCATGATTACACGTATCTTTCAAATGTATTTTCGGAAATAAAAGGCATTACCATACAACAATTTATTATTGTTCATAAAATTGAAAGAGCTAAAGAGCTAATGTTATATGATGAACTTAATCTCACTGAAATATCATATAAACTACACTATAGCAGTGTAGCACATTTATCAAACCAATTTAAAAAAGTTACTGGTTTAACGCCTTCACATTTTAAAAAATTAAAAGATAAAAAACGAAGCCCTATTGAAGATATTGGAAACCCTGATAATTCATCACTACATCCGTTGAGTAAATAAAATGGAAGCAATAAAGCAAGGTTCGCAATATGCAAGAAGTTTAATTGAAGCCAGTCGTGACCCATTGGTTACAATTAGTATTGAAGGAAAAATAACGGACATGAATAATGCAACCGCTGAAATTACTGGTATGACCCGACAAGAACTTACTGGGACTGATTTTTTTGATTATTTTACAGAACAACAAAAAGCACGTGAAGTATATCAAGAAGTATTTGCAAAAGGATCAGTGGCTGACTCACCGCTTACCTTACGCCATAAAGATGGTAAATTAACAGATGTACTATTTAATGGCTCGGTATATAAAGATGATAGAGGAAATGTTTTGGGAGTTGTAATTGTAGCTAGAGATGTAACCGATCAAAAAAGAATAGCAACCGAATTAATTGAGGCAAAAGTATTTGCAGAATTAGCAACCGAAATTGCCGAAGAAGCAAAAAGTAAAGCTGAAAGCGCTACAAGAATTGCAATTGAGGCTGTTAAAGCCAAACAACAATTTTTATCGAACATGAGTCACGAAATTCGTACACCCATGAATGCGATTATTGGATTTACAAAAGTAGTTTTAAGAACAGAGGTTACCGAAAAACAGAAAGAGTATTTAGAAGCCATAAAAACAAGTGGAGATGCATTAATTGTACTTATTAATGACATTTTAGATTTAGCAAAAGTTGATGCTGGTAAAATGACATTTACACAAGTGCCATTTAAAATGTCAATATCTATTTCAGCTATGCTTCATTTGTTCGAAACAAAAATTTATGAAAAAAATTTACAGTTAATAAAAGAATATGATGATACTATTCCAGAAGTATTAGTTGGTGACCCAGTTCGCTTACATCAAATTATTTTAAATTTAGTAAGTAATGCTGTAAAATTTACAAGTAAAGGAAAAATTATTGTTGGTGTTAAATTACTTAACCAAAATTCGGAAAAAGCCACCATTGAGTTTTCTGTAACAGATACTGGAATTGGTATACCTGAAAGTAAATTAAGTACAATTTTTGAAAACTTTCAACAAGCTACCAGTAGTACTTCAAGACTGTATGGCGGAACTGGATTGGGGCTTGCCATTGTTAAACAATTAGTAGAACCGCAGGGCGGTACAATTGATGTAAAAAGCAAAATGAACGAGGGCTCTGTTTTTAGTTTTAAATTAAGTTTTCAAAAAACAGTTTCTGAAGCAGAATTAAAAACAGAAATAATTGAGATGGAACCAGAAATTAAAAATATAAAAGTACTAGTTGTTGAAGATATTGCCATCAATCAACTATTAATGAAAACACTCTTAGATGATTTTGGATTTCAAAGAGATATAGCTGCTAACGGAAAAATAGCCATTGAAAAATTATTGATTAATAAATACGATATTATATTGATGGACTTGCACATGCCCGAAATGAACGGTTTTGAAGCCACAGAATATATTCGTGCTGAAATAGATTCTAAGATACCGATTATTGCCTTAACCGCAGATGTTACTACGGTAGATTTAGAAAAATGCAAAGCGGTAGGCATGAATGATTATATTGCTAAACCTGTTGATGAAAGAGTATTATATAGCAAAATAATTAATTTGATACAAAAATCAACACCAAATAAGGATCATAAACCAAAAATTATGGAGGATGAATTAAAAAATGAAAAAGCTAAAAGTAAAAAAGTAAAATATACAAATTTGGATTATTTACTTAAAAGAACAAAAGCCAATCCTGAATTAATGATGGAAATGATTTCGCTTTACTTAGAACAAACTGCACCACTAATTAGTGTTATGAAAATTAGTTCGCAAACTAAAGATTGGGATTCATTATACAAAGCCGTTCACAAAATGATTCCCTCATTCTCTATTATGGGAATAAATATAGAGTATGAAAATATGGCAAAAAAAATTCAAGAATATGCTGGCCAAAAAGTAAATACAGAAACAATTTCAGATATGGTACTGCAATTAGAAACTGTATGTTCGCAAGCATGTATGGAGTTAGAAGAAGAATATGAATCTATAAAAAAAACTAAACTATGAACCCCGAAAATAAAATAAAACTTTTTCTTGTTGATGACGACGCCGTTTTTTTAAAGTCGTTAGCCATTGAATTTCTTAACCACAGTGATTTTGATATTGAAACATTTCCTACTGGAGAACGATGTATTGAAAATTTAGCAAAAAATCCAGATGTAATTATTCTAGATTATCATTTAGATGGAATTGAAAAAAATGCTATGAATGGTATGCAAACACTTGATAAAATAAAAGCATTTAACCCTGATATTCCAGTTATTATATTATCCTCACAAGATAAAATAGAAGTGGCAATTAACTGTATGCATCACAAGGCATCAGATTATGTTGTAAAAAGCGAAACTGCTTTTACACGTTTAAAACAAATTATAACAACTGTTTTAAACTATAAAAAAATTGAAAAGCAATTGAATTGGTATATGGATAGAATGTAAATTTTCTATTGTATTTAGTACCTTATCTAAATATTTATAAATAAATTATTAATTTGAGTATATAATTGTATTTATAAATTAAATAAATGAATTGCTATCCCATTCGGTTATATTCAAATTTTTACGCAGCGCTACAATATAATAAGTAAATACTGCGGCTAAAAAAATTACACAATAAAAATAAAAGGCAGCTCTTATCATCGAAAAGTAACTTTCTACCTTATGATGAGTAACAATTAAACTGCTTGGTGTAATAATTGTAATTAATAACGCAAATATAAAAACACTTGCTATTGCTGTTTCAACACTTTTAAAAGGATAGGATGAAATTTTTCGTATGTTGGAAAAAGGATTACCCCATTTTGCTAAAAAATAAAATTCATTATTTCCTAAATCGGCAAAAATTAAATGTTGAGAATTAGGATACTTAGCTTTGAAATTATTGGTTTCTGTTAATATTTTAAAATTAATTGATTTACCTGTTTTTATTTCAAAGGCTGAACATTTAAGATATACATTGTAGGGTATTTCGGCAGCATAATTCTTACTATCTAAAAACCTTAATCGATAATCAATACATACTTTTCTTATTTCGGTAATTGAAAATATTTTTTTTAAATCTAATACTTTATTAATGGTTAACGAATTAAAAATATTGGTTTGGCTAACATCATCAAACTCATCATTTATGGTAGGTTCATTTTCTGTTCCATTAAGTATATTGTAGGCTTCTGTCAATAATTTATCACGTTGTTGTTCAGCAATACGTTCTTGATAATTTTGTAATACGTCATGTATATCTATATTTTTTATCATGGTATTTATTATTTAGATATTATATCAACTTTTTAATTTACCTATTTTAAAACTCTATTTTAAAATATTCTACTATGCAAAATCTATAATAATCATAAGCCCATTTATGAGCAACAGGAAGTATATTTAACCAATTGCCATCAATGTGTTTATGATATCAACTAACTACACACAAAGGTAATCTTATGCAACAAAACAAACAACTTTTAAGAAGAAAATCTACTATCGAATTATAAAACAAAAAAAATCCTCAACCTAAACAGATTGAGGATTTATTATTTAAACTTTATAAATTATTTAATTTTAAAAGCTGCTTTTACTTTTGATACGTAATCTAATTTTTCCCAAGTAAACAATTCCACTTTCATAGTTTTTGTTTTTCCATCAGGAGATTTGAACGTTTTTGTAACTACTTCATTTTTACGACCCATGTGCCCATAAGCTGCAGTTTCGCTATACATTGGAGTACGTAATTTAAAACGTTGCTCAATAAAGTAAGGACGCATATCAAATACACTTTCTACAATTTTAGCAATTTGTCCATCCGTTAATTTTACTTTTGCTGTACCATAAGTATCAATAAAAATACCCATTGGTTGTGCCACACCAATTGCATAACTTACTTGCACTAAAACTTCGGTACAAACACCAGCCGCAACTAAATTTTTTGCAATGTGTCGAGTAGCATAAGCTGCACTTCTATCTACCTTACTTGGATCTTTTCCAGAGAAAGCACCACCACCGTGTGCGCCTTTTCCACCATACGTATCAACAATAATTTTACGACCCGTTAAACCCGTATCGCCATGGGGCCCACCAATTACAAATTTACCAGTTGGGTTAATGTGATAGTTAATTTTATTATTAAATAAATGAGCGTATTTTGGATATTTCTTTTTTACTCTAGGAATTAAAATATCAACAATATCTTTTTTGATTTTAGCTAACATTTTAGGCTCCGCATCAAAATCATCATGTTGTGTTGAAACAACAATTGCATCAATACGCACTGGCTTATTATTATCATCATATTCTAATGTAACTTGTGATTTTGCGTCGGGACGTAAATATTTTATTTCTTTATTTTCTCTGCGTAAAGCGGCTAATTCTAATAAAATACCATGCGCTAAATCAAGCGCTAAAGGCATATAGTTATCGGTTTCGTTAGTTGCATAACCAAACATCATACCTTGGTCGCCTGCGCCTTGCTCCTCTTTTTTCTTACGGTCAACTCCTTGGTTAATATCAGCGCTTTGTTCGTGAATAGCAGATAAAATACCACAAGAATTTGCCTCAAACATATACTCAGATTTTGTATAGCCAATTTTACGAATTACTTCGCGTGCTATTTCTTGCACATCTAAATAAGCTTTAGATTTTACTTCGCCAGCCAAAATAACTTGACCAGTTGTAACTAAGGTTTCGCAAGCTACTTTTGAGTTTGGATCAAAGGCTAAAAAATTATCAATTAACGCATCCGAAATTTGATCGGCTACTTTGTCTGGGTGCCCTTCTGACACTGATTCTGATGTAAATAAATATCCCATAATGGATTTTGAGTTTTTGTTAGTTTATTATAATCTTGTTTAGAATTTCAAATGTAAGGTTATGATTGGAATAATCAAATATTTATTTTTAAACAATAAAAAACTGCATAATTATTAAGTAACACCAAACGCAGTTTGTACACTCTTAATTTCTTTTAATACATTATTGGCTTCTTTTTCTTTTTCAAACTCTATAAATAAATGTCCATCAACCATTATTTTAGGATTTATGGCTAATAAAAACTGCTGCTTATACATTTGCTTTTGATAATCTTTAGGAAAACCTTTGTCTTTATTAACATTTTTAAGGTAAGTAATAAGGTTAGAAATAAAAATAAATGGATAAGTAAATAGTAAAATAATTAACGATGTTGTTTTTAGTTTAGTAAACTGAATATGTTTTATTTTAAAACCTGATAATTTAGCAAGCACACGTAACTTTTGTATGCCAATTAAAAAAACGTGTCCAAAATAAATTTGATGTGTTATTTGTTGATTACTCATCCAGATAGAATCAATTTCGTTTGGTGGCATAATGGAGTTAAAGCGTTCGCTTTCTGATAAAAAGTAAGATAGTTTAGCTCTTAAATTAGAATAGTTTGGGGTAGTAATAATTAACGAGCCTTGTTGTTTTAATATACGATTAAACTCCACTAATACTTTAAATTGGTCGGTAAAATGTTCAATACCTTCTTGGCAAATAACAAAATCAACCGAGTTGTTTTGAAGAGGTAATTGTTCCATAATATCGGCACGTTTACACTCAATATCTTTTTCGGTAAAGTATTCTGGAAACAGATCAAAGGCAATAGGTATGGCGCCAATATCTTTTAAAATACGAGAGGTAACACCGTTTCCGGCAGGAACATCTACTACAGTTTTATTTACAAAGCGTTGTTTGTGTTTAATTAAAAAACGTTTTACGTGGTATTTTATACTTACTGGATTATCTTCGTATTTTTTCAAATGATTTTTATTAATTTGTTTCTTTTACTGTACTACTAATTTTAATCAAAAAACAACCAGGTTAAACCAAATCTAAATGCTCTATCGGGTTGGTAATAGCCAGGTACTAGTGAATAATTTTTACCAACTAACCCTTGTAAAACATTTTCAATTTTTAAAAAAAATTGTACGGGTTTTATGCGAGCGTTTATATAAAAATCGGTATATAAATATTGTCCTGTTTTAACTCTATCTTGTATATAAAATACTTGGGTACTTGGCATATAACCAGCGCCATAAAACGATGAGTAACTTTGGCATTGCCCACCTATTTGAAGTTGTAAATTATTTTTAAATAAATTGCCAGTATAAAATAACCTAACAGTACCAATTTTATTTGGTATGTTAATGTAAGAAGAATTAGATGTGTTTTGTAATGTGCCATTAATGTAAAAACCTAAATGTTTAAATAAAACTAAGCCATAGCTAGCATTTATGGCAACTGTTTGCAAATTATGATTGTATTGCCTAGGATAACCCAAATTATCAAACACTAAATAATTATAAATGTTTTCGTAAAGGCAGCTAAAATTAATTTTTTTAAAAAAATTAAAACCCAACTTGGCTTGTAATAGTTGTTGCGATTTAAAACCATTGTTAAACCATTGAAAATGGTTACTTATTAAGTTATTGTACAAATAATCAGGGTTACGATTTTCGTATAAAACATTAAAATATATACTTTGTTTTTTATTAATGGTAAAAAGTGATTTACTTTCTACTTTATAATTACCAGCATTTGCCCCATAAAAAACATATGTGCCGTTAAAATGTGCTTGTATGCTTGGTGGGCTTGTGTTAGTTGTATCAGTTGCTTTAAAGGTTTTTTTTATCACAAAATCGCCAGTAAGCAAGTGGTTATAAAATAAACTATCGGCTTTTTGCCAAACTTTATTTGTTTCGTTTCGGTATCCTACGCTTGCGCCAATGTTTTTATTTGATTTTAAAACAGAATAATTTACCTCGTTTATAAATTGAAATATGCGTGTACTATCAAGGGTTTTAGAGGTATCTAAATAAAATAAATTATAATAATTATCAATACCACTATTATCATCTTTATACTTATAGGTATTAAAATTAAACTTTGTTTTTAGTTGTAAATAATGGTTATAGTTAGTAACCGAATCGGGAGCTTTATTTAGTTTTAACCATGGATTAAACATTATTTTATACTCTTTATTTGTGCGAGTTGCTAAGCTAATTTTAACTGGGTACAAGGCTTTATTTTGTAGCACATCGTAATCGCTTAAGCTGTCTTGTTTTAGTCCGCCGTTTTCTTGATTTTTTGTAGTATTATTTAATATATATGTGTAAAAACCAAAGCAATTATTTTTACTACTATAATTAGCCGATGTATAAAAATTATTAATAAATGTTTGTTGTTTCAAATAAAACCCTTGTGAGCCATAACGATTAAATTTTACATTAATATTTAACTTATTTTTAAACGTAGTTGTAAACTGCGATTTAAAAACCTGTAATTGTTTAGTACCTGCAATACCTGTAAGACTTGCAAATGGACCTTTTGTGCTGCAATATTGAATGTTATTTTCGGTAGCTAAATTACTTGCTTGTGGGTTATTAAAATACTTAAAACCAATATCGGCTGTACCATAATCAAAAATATAACGTGGTGAGGATAAGCCAATATTGCCCATAAAGTTACGCGTAAAAAAATTACTTAATTCGGTAATAGAACTATCGGGGTAAGAGGCTAAAAAAGTAGTGTGCAAGTTATTTTGCTCCGTTTTTTGTAAAATATAATTTTGGTTAGTTGAATAAAAAACTTGTGCAAACGTAGCTGTGTAAAAACAAATAAATACTGTAAAAGCAATTACCTTTAAATAATTATTTTTTTTTATGTTTATTAAACGTTTTTTATACAAGAATAATGCTTTTAAAATAGCAGAATATAAAAATAATTAAATTTAGCTTGTGTTTTGAGGTATATGTATTATAAATACAAAATAAAATTTGTAATTATTATTTTAACGCTTTACAAATTCACATAAAAATTACCTCTTAAAACTTATCAAAAAAATGTTCTTCAACATCAAAGGTTGATTTTAATCCCACTTCTTTAAAATCGTTTTTTAACCAATTATCTGCAATAGCGCGACCTTTTTCTTTTAAGTTCACTAAAAAATCCCAAGAAGTATTCATTTTACTGCTGTAACTTAATTGGCTTAAAGCATCGTAACCACTTATGGTATGTACAAAAATTTCGCGATTAGCTTTATTATCTACCTTTAAAATACCATTACGTATTAATTCATTTCTGTAATGTATTAACTTCATTTCGTTAATTAAACTACTATTAAAACTAATTTCGTTTACTCTATCTGCTATATCACGCGCAGTTGTGGGTACTGAGTTTATGTTTATAGAATTAATTTTAATTAATACAATATCTCTAATATTTGTGTTTGTAATAATAGGGAATATGGGTGGGTTACCCATATAACCACCATCCCAATAGTATTCGCCCTCAATTTCTACTGCCTGAAATAAAAATGGTAAACAAGCACTTGCCATTACACTATCAACAGTAATTTCTTTATTTGTAAAAATTTTAGCCCTATTGGTTTTTACATTTGTAGCGCAAATAAATAATTTCTTTTTGTTATAAAGCTGTAACTCTTTAAAATCAATTAAATTTTCTAAAATATCTCGTAACGGGTTATAATTAAAAGGATTAAAATTATAGGGACTCATTACCTGCGAAATAGCATTAAACCACATATAACCTGCGCTATTATACATATCGCCGTTACCATATGTTTTATCAAAGGTATTGGGCTTAAACATTGAGCTACCAACATTAGCAACTCTGCGCCACATTTCTTCCAATAATTCTTTTGCTTTTTGCGGCCCACCAATGTGTAAACCATAAGCTACAGCCACAGCATTAACTGCGCCTGCACTAGTACCACACATAGTTTCAGCTATTATATTTTCTTCTTCTAATAACCTATCTAAAACGCCCCAAGTAAATGCTCCGTGAGCTCCACCACCTTGTAATGCTAATCCTACTTGTTTTTTTTCTAAACTCATTAATTTTTTTTAGTATTACAACCAAAAGTAACGTTTTATTTGGTATAACAAAATTTTTTAAGCAAAAGAATATTGGCTTTGGGCGAAATTAATTAAGCGTTTAATTTTAAATAAAATTGCATTATAAACTTGCATTTAATACATTATTTAACATTATTATAATCCTTAAATTAGTAAATTAGCCCTGCTTTGAAAAAAATTATAACCTTATACTTTTTATTAGTTTTTACTTCGCTTTATTCGCAAAATTTTTCAATAAGTGGTACTCTAAAAGATGCCAGTAATGGCGAAACGGTAATTGGCGCCAATGTGTATATAAAAGAATTAAATAAGGCGGCAAGCACCAATCAATATGGGTTTTATTCCCTATCTGCTCCAAAAGGAAATTATACTATTCAGTTTTCATACATTACATTTAAAACTGTTGAGCAACAAATTGTACTGGATAAAAACATAAATATTAACTACAATTTTTTACCTAACGAAACTAATTTAACCGAAGTTGAAGTAAATACAAAAGCAAGTAATCAAAATGTAAAAAATACGCAAATGGGCGTTATACAATTAGATATGGCCGAGATAAAAAAAATACCCGCATTTATGGGCGAGGTTGATATTTTAAAAACCATACAATTATTGCCAGGTGTAAAAAATGCAGGCGATGGAAATACAGGCTTTTATGTGCGAGGTGGCGGACCAGACCAAAATTTAATTTTATTAGATGAAGCACCCATTTACAATGCCTCTCACCTACTCGGCTTTTTCTCAGTATTTAATGGCGATGCTATTAAAAACGTAACGCTCATTAAAGGCGGTATGCCAGCTCAATATGGCGGTAGATTATCATCCGTATTAGATATACAAATGAAAGAAGGTAACAATCAAAAATTTGAAGTGGAAGGAGGAATAGGTTTAATATCATCACGCTTAACCCTGCAAGGCCCTATTGTAAAAAATAAAAGTTCGTTTATTATTAGTGCACGCCGCACTTATATTGATGTTTTGGCAAAACCTTTTATTGATAAAAGTGATTTTAAAGGAACCAGCTATTTTTTTTACGATTTAAACGCTAAGTTTAATTACATTATTAACGACAAAAATAGAGTATTTTTAAGTGGCTATTTTGGTAGAGATAAATTTGCTTTTACCGATAACGAATCTAAATTTAAAACTAAAATACCTTGGGGTAATGCCACCGCTTGCCTGCGCTGGAATCATATATTTAATAACAAGCTATTTGCTAATTTAAGCGCCTCATACACCAATTACGATTTTAGTTTTAGTGGTTTGCAAGACGATTTTGAAGCAACCATAAAATCGGGTATTAACGACTATAGTTTAAAGTACGATGTAAATTATTATCCCAACTCAAGGCATACTTTTAAAACTGGCGTTCATTACACATTCCATATTTTTACACCCACAAACGTAAGCGCTAAGCAAGGCGAAACCACTTTTGACTTTGGAAAAAAAATACAATTATTCTCACACGAAGCCGCCGCTTATATAAGCGATGATTGGGATATTTCGCAACGCATAAAATTAAATGCAGGCTTACGTTTTAGCAATTTTACGCAAGTTGGGCCTTTTAATCGCTACATAAAAAATTTTACAGGCAAAATAACCGATACCGTTTCCTATGGTTTAAATAAAGTGGTGGCAAATTATAATGGCCTAGAACCTCGTCTATCCATTAGGTTTAGTTTAACTAATTCATCTTCTATAAAAGCATCTTACACGCGTAATTTTCAATACGTGCATCTAGCATCATTATCCTCAGTTAGTTTACCTACCGATATTTGGATGCCCTGTACAGAGGTAATTAAACCACAATTAGCAAACCTTTATGTATTGGGTTACTTTAAAAATTTTAAACAAAATACTTTTGAAACAAGCGTAGAAGTCTATTACAAAACAATGGCCAATCAAATAGAATTTAAAGAAGGCGCACAACCCGCCGATAACGTATTTGATAACCCCGATAATGCCTTTACGTTTGGTAAAGGCTGGGCCTATGGTGCCGAGTTTTTTGTAAAAAAACGTACGGGCAAATTTACAGGTTGGATAGGTTACACACTATCATGGACGTGGCGACAATTTACCGAAATTAATTATGGACAAAAATTTTTAGCCAAGTATGATAGAAGGCACGACGCCTCGTTTGTATTAACGTATGATGCAACCAAAAAATGGACGTTTGGAATGGTGTTTGTTTATGGTACTGGTAATAGAGGCACATTACCCAATGGTTTCTTTTTATACCAAGGCAGTTTAAGTAACGATTATGGTTTACGAAACTCGTATAAATTTGTTGACTATCATCGTTTAGATTTAAATGTAACCTATACGCCCAACCGCCAAGCTAAATTACAAAAACGAAAAAATACCTTAACCGAACAATACATTAAAGAGGGTAAGGATACCACCAATATTCAAGTAACTAAAAAGTGGGCAAAAAATTTCTCAAACAGTTTTACTTTAAGTGTATTTAATGTATATAATCGCTACAATCCTTACTTTATTTACCTTACCCGTAAAGGCGATTTTACAGCTGGTACCTTACAAGTTGGGGCAAAGCAAGTATCGTTATTTCCAATACTTCCAAGTTTTACTTGGAACTTTAAATTTTAAAAATGAAGCAAATACTGGTGTTGATACTGAGTTTATTTTTTATTTTTTCGTGCCGAAAAGATGTAATATTAAAATTACCTACTTACCAACAAAAACTAGTAGTAGAAGCAAGTATTGAAACTGGCCAACCCGCATTTGTACTCCTATCCTACTCTGTACCCTATTTTGGTAATTTTGATTTATCACACCCCGAACAAGTATATATACAAGATGGTTTTGTAACCCTTACCGATGGTACAATAACAGATACTTTAAAAAAAATAATATTCCCTAATATTGCAATTCCGTTTTACATTGGCAGTAAAATTACAGGTATACAAGGCAAAACATATACTTTAAAAATTACTGTAAAAAACAATACCTACACGTCGGTTAGTACCATTTTAAATCCTACAAAATTAGATAGTTTATATTTTAAAGGCGAAAAAGATAGCCTTGGCTTAATTTGGGCAAACTTTACCGAACCTTTTGGTGTTGGCGATTTTTACCAATGGTTTGCCAAACGCTTAACAAAAGATGTTTTTTATGTTTTACCGTTTAACTCTTCGTTTGATGATAAATTTATTGATGGAAAATCTATTCATTTTGCCTACAACAGAGGCGATAACCCTTATAATGTTCAAGCTACTAAAGATGAAATACATCCAGGTGATTATAGTTGGGGTGATACCGTAGTTGTAAAGTTTTGTAAAATTGGCAGAAAAGAATTTGAATTTTGGAATACCTATTACCAAAACAAATCCAGTAATGGCAACCCATTTAGCGCACCTTCAAATATTAAAAGTACCTTTGGTAATGATTTAGAAGTGCTTGGCGCTTTTGTAGCTTACTCGCCAAGTTTTGATACGTTAATTATTAAAAAGAAATAATAGTTTGATGAAAAAAATAATATCCATTTTACTGAGTTTATTTTTTATTTTTTCGTGCCGAAAAGATGTAAAATTAAAATTGCCTACTTACCAACAAAAAGTAGTAGTAGAGGCAAGTATTGAAACTGGCCAGCCTGCAGTTGTACTCCTATCCTACTCTGTACCTTATTTTGGTGATTTTGATTTAACGCACCCCGAACAAGTTTATATACAAGATGGACTTGTTACAATTTCAGACGGAACATCAACCGAAACACTTCAAAAAGTAACACTACCTAATGTTCCTATTCCGTTTTATGTAAGTAATTTAATTAAAGGTATACAAGGTAAAACCTATACCTTAAAGGTAAACGTTAAAAATAATACTTACACATCGGTTAGTACCATTTTAAATCCTGCAAAATTAGATAGTTTATATTTTAAAGGCGAAAAAGATAGTCTTGGCTTAATTTGGGCGCATTTTACCGAACCCGCAGGTATTGGCGATTGTTACCAATGGTCGGCTAAACGTTTAACAAAGGATTTTTTTTATGCTTTTCCATTTTTTTCGGCATTTGAAGATAAATTTATTGACGGACAAAAATTTGATTTTTCGTATGATAGAGGTCCACAACCCTACAATTTACAAACGTATAGAGATGACCCTGAGCGTGGTTTTTTTAAACGCCAAGATACCGTTGTGGTAAAATTTAGTAAAATTGGCAAAGCTGAATATACATTTTGGAATACCTATTACCAAAACAAGGCCAGTAATAGCAACCCTTTTTCGGCACCTAGCAACGTTAAAGGCACTTTTGGCAATGATTTAGAAGTGTTAGGTGCATTTGTGGCATACTCGCCAAGTTTTGATACGTTGATTATTAAAAAGAAGTAATGTTTTTACATACTTAGTAAAATAAGAAAAATAAATAAAGCCGCTAAAGCCAACATTACATAACAAATTATTTGGCAAACTTTTACTAATTGAATACCGCTATATTTATCGGGTTCTGCCATAATTTTTCGTTTGGCAATAGCCGCAACTATTAAAGTTGCTATCAAACCAAACACACTAGTAAAAAGCATACTAATAAGGCAGCCTAAAGTTGCATAAGCCAGAGGATGTACTTTTTTTACACCTTCATATTTTTTACTAGTACCATTAGGATTACCAACGCTTCGGCTATTATCTATTTCGGGTGCTTTAATAAAATGATCGGTTATACCATTGGTATATTTTATACTGTAAACATTATTTTTACTTTCAACAAATAAGGGGCCATCAATATTATTACAGCGTTTGTATTTAATTTGTGTCTCGGAAATTTCAATCACTTTTGCTACAATTATAGCACCATTGCGCAGGTTTATAATATCGCCGCAGGTATCGTTTAATAAAAGTTTTTTAGCGGGTAAATACGTTATTTGCTCGTTTAAATTATTGGTAGTACTTGCAAATTCAGGTTCGAGGTTTAAGGCTATTTGTTTTTTTAGCTTTTTTGTATTGGGTACTGCTACTACTTGTTTTACTTTATCATCTAGCTTATTATTATTGTTTTTAAACACCCAATCTATATAATATCCCTTACGGTAATTACGTTTTTTAACTGAACAAAAACTTATAAAAACAACAATTAAAAGTAAATACCCGATTTTTTTCATTCGTAATAAAGTTTTAAATAAGTTAAAAAAACTACATAATTTTATTTTACATCTAACAATTCAATATTAAAAACTAACACCGAATTGGGAGGAATACTGCCAGTTTGCTGCGAGCCATATCCTAATGCTGAAGGTATAAGTAGCGTACCTTTACCGCCTTTTTTAAAATAGGTCAGCCCTTCTTGCCATCCTTTTATAACCCCACTTAAATTAAAGGTAGCGCCCGTTGCAGGGCTCGAATCAAACACGGTACCATTTATTAAAAAACCATCGTATTTTACAGTTACCGCCGAACTTGCTGTTGGATTAACACCAGTGCCTTGTTTACTTATTACATAATATAAACCCGAACCGCTGTAGGTTGCTGTTAAATTATTGTCACTAATATATTTAGCAATAAGCTTATCATCTTTAGTAGCTTGGCTATCGGTATTCTTTTTTTTGCAGGTACAAAAAATAAGTATACAACTTAGTAAAACAAAAAAATTAATTTTCATATGTCGATATTTATTATTTTTTATTTGCCATAACTCATGCCGCGTTAAGCAAAATGGTATAGCCATGTTATCTTGATTTGTGCTTGTGTTTCTTAAACATAGCTATTTCATAACAATAAAATTACTAAAAAATGTAATGCAAAACGTTTAAAAATTTTGTGCCATTAAATTACAACCTCGCACATCACTGTTATCAAAACGCCCCATAAGTTGTAAATTATTATCGGCATCTATATATCCTAAATCTTTTGTGGCAATAAATGCACACGAGTATATATTGGCCAAATCTATTACATTAATACCCCCCGTTTTGTTAGCCTCAGCTAATTGTAAAGGGTTATCCACTTCTCTAATTAAAAATTTTAGCCAAGGCGGAGAAACAAATTTTTCATTACTTAAACTATAGGCTTGGCTCAGTAACTCCGTCATACCATACTCGCTATTTATAGTATTAATTTTAAATCCATTTTTTAAATAGCTGTGCAATTCGCTTTTTAACAACTCTTTACGCGTACCTTTCATACCGCCTGTTTCAATCACTATAAAGTTATCGTTAAGTGTAATATCTTTATCGCATAAATCCATTAACGCATACGACACACCAATTAAAATTACTTTTTGGTTTGTGCTTTTTAGTTTATTTATTTTTAAAATTAAATCATCAATATTATCTAAAAAAAAGCCACTAAAAGGGTGGGTACTTTGCTTAATTAATTCGTGACACATATATACCAACGATGAACCTTTGCGCTGTAAATAATTAGGCAACAGCGCTAAAAAACAATACTGGTTGGGATTACCATAAAACAAATTAAAACATTTTAAAAAACTTTGTTCATACAGTTTTATATCATTTACATAATGTGTAGAGGCAATTTGCGAAGTAGTAGCACTACTTGTAAACGCCAGCGTTTTGGAAGTTATTGGCGAAGTAATAATTTTATTCGATTTAAAAAATTCAATGGGTAAAAATGGTATTTTTTCAATACCATCAATCTGTAATGGATTAATTTTTAATAAATTGCACCAGTTTTTATACACAACATTATTAACGTATTGATAGTTAAAAATTTTTAACGCTAAGCTGTTAAATTGCTGTTGCGAGGTAATGTTAAATATTTCACTTTTGAGTGTATGCAATTATTTGTTGATTAATTTTATTTGTTGTAAATTTATATATTCAAATTTAATAATGCGTTTTGTTTTATATATTATAATTAGTTGTTTTGTTTTTAGTTGTGTAAAAAAACAAAGCAGCGACCCTGTGCCAGCAATTGAATATAAAAGTTTTACATCAAGTACTGCTGGCGGGAAAGATACTGCTGTTTTAACTATTAGTTACCAAGATGGCGATGGCGATATTTTTAGAGATAATACAAGCGACGGACCTAACATTGTATCTACAATTTTTGTTTTTAATAGTACTGCAAATCAATTTTTACCTGTTATTGATGTATTAACAAACGACACCACACGCTACATACAAACCATTACACAACCTGGCGATGGCTACAAAGGCAAGCAAGTGCGTGGCGATATTATTTGGCCTTTAACAGAATTTAGACCAAACGCACAAGCAAAAACGTTTTACTATAAGTTATTTATGGTAGATATGAAAAATCATAAATCAAACGTAATTACTACCCCAACCTTTACAGTTAATTAGCAAACTATCTGCTAAATTTATAATAAACATAGTATATTTTTATAAAATTATTTTTACTAATAGGTTATTAAAACTATATTTAGCTTCTAAATTAATTTTAAATTAAACTAATGAAAATTTGTAAAACCATTCTTGATACCATTGGCAATACGCCTTTGGTAAAACTTAATAAAATAACTAAAGATTTGCCTTGCGATGTGTACGCTAAAGTAGAAACCTTTAATCCTGGCAATAGTATTAAAGATCGTATGGCTATTAAAATGATTGAAGATGCCGAAAAAGACGGTCGTTTAAAACCAGGCGGCACCATTATTGAAGGCACAAGTGGTAACACAGGTATGGGGTTGGCAATTGGCGCTGTTATAAAAGGTTACAAATGTATTTTTACAACCACCGATAAACAAAGTAAAGAAAAAGTAGATGCCCTGCGCGCCTTTGGTGCCGAGGTAATTGTATGCCCTACCGATGTAGAACCTGAAGACCCTCGCTCCTACTACTCTGTATCATCGCGCCTTGTAAGCGAAATACCAAATGCTTGGAAACCCAACCAATACGATAACTTAAGCAACTCACTAGCGCATTACGAACAAACGGGCCCCGAAATTTGGGATCAAACCGACGGCAAAATTACACACTTAGTGGTAGGCGTTGGTACTGGTGGTACTATTTGTGGTACCGGTAAATATTTAAAAGAAAAAAATCCAAACATTAAAATATTAGGTATTGATACTTACGGCTCAGTATTTAAAAAATATAAAGAAACTGGCATTTTTGATAAAAACGAAATTTACCCCTACATCACCGAAGGTATTGGCGAAGATTTTTTACCTGCCAATGTTGATTTTAATATTATTGATCATTTTGAAAAAGTAACAGATAAAGATGCGGCGATAATGACGCGCCGCATACCAAAAGAAGAAGCTATTTTTGCCGGTAACAGTGCAGGAAGTGCTATGGCTGGGCTTTTACAAATGAAAGACCAATTTAAAAAAGGCGATGTGGTGGTGGTCATTTTTCACGACCACGGCACACGCTATATGGGCAAAATGTTTAACGATGATTGGATGCGCGACCGCAACTTTTTAGAAATTACAAAACCTAAAGCTATTGATTTAGTGGCAAACCACAAAAACCAAAAACTATTAACCGTTGATGTAAATGATACTGTACAACAAGCTTTAGAGATATTGAATAAATTTTTCATCTCTCAAATTCCTGTAACAGAAAAAGGGCAATACGTGGGCTCGTTAAACGATAATTATTTATTTAATAAATTAATTGAAAATAACGATATTAAAAACCATACGGTAAAAAGTTTAATGCAAGCACCTTTTCCAATTGTTGGCGAAAAAGCACCAATAGAAGAAGTAAGCAAACTAATTACAAAAGATAATAATGCAGTACTTTTAAAAGACCTTGGCGGTAACATGCACATTATTACCAAGCACGATATTATTGAGGCAGTAGCCAAAATGGGTTAATTTTATAAACCCGCCACCTCATTATTATTAAAATAAAAAAGCGTTTCAATTTAAATTGAAACGCTTTTTTTAATATAAAACGAAATAAGTAACATGTATCCCGAAGGATTATAAATCCGGATTAGCGGAGTCGAAGCGGTTATAAATATTTACTCCAACCAGCAAACGAAGAATTAACTATCCACGTTTCAGCTTCGCTCAACGTGTCAAACAATTATAAAAGTAATAAGCGGTGATTTTTTGTTTCTTTTTGATGATAGCAAAACGAAAGTAGAAAAATAGTATTTAAGTAAAATTAATTAAAGCAGTTTTGTAATTTAATTATCTAACAGTATTACAAATCCTGCAAAGCAGTAAAATATGTATTACTAATTAACCTCGTAAGCCCCTGCGGTTACAGAGGCTGTATTGCGTGCTGCCCCTTTTAAATCTAATAAAAATTTAGTAGCATCTGCCGTTGCTTTTGGGTGGCTAAAGTTTTGTGCTTGTGTTTCGCTTAAGGGTAAGGTAAAATCGTAGGTGCCTTTATTTCTATAATTTAAACTGGCACCAGTTTTTACATTTATATACACACTGGCTGTAGCCACGCTATTATTGGTTTTTAGCCAACTATTACTAAATATGGGTTTGGGTTGGTAGGTAAGGTTGGTATAATTTAAATCTAAATTAAGTTCGTTAGCCAGGGTACCATCAATTATACAGTTACCAAAATAGCAACTATCTAAGGGTAATACTTGGGTAGCGTTGTAATTAGTAATATTTACGGTTGGTTTATCGCGGGGTTTATCTTTACTCCAAAAATTAGCAAACGTACAGTGTAAAAACGTGTACTGCCCACCCAACTCAATGTTTAAGCTCTGTTCTTGGCAATTACTAATTACATTATTACCCCCATAAATATGATATGCCAGGCTATACAGCCCCCATTTACTCATATTTTGTATTTTGGTGTTGGTTAATTTTAATCGGCCCAAGCCCCCTATGGTATTGCCAATCACTTCGGTTTGCAGGCCTATATAGCCATTTTTAATAATGGCATAATTAATTATGTTATTATCGCTTCCTTCGTTAATCCAAATTCTATCCCACTGCCCTGGCTCGTCGGTATAGTCTTTTTCTTTTCGTGCCCCTTGAAAAACAACTTCCATATCTTTTTGCCCTAATATTTTTAATTGCCCATCTTTATAAACCCAAAATCCTGCTTTATAATTCATATAAATTTGTATGCCCGCATTAATGGTTAATTTTTGGGCGCTATCCACTACTAAATAACCGTATATAACATGAGGTTTATCTTTTAGCCAGGTAGTATCTACTCCAGGGGTTGAACTTATTAAGGAATACGCTAAGTACGTTCCATCTTTAAATTTAATAGCGTTGGTGGGGCGGTGGTAATAGGCATTTTGCCCCCACGCCTCAAGGTTTAATGATTGTATGTTACCATTAACCGTAAAAATTAATTTATCGCTAATAATAAAGGGCGATATAACTGGGCTTGCATTGGGGTTTATGTTCACTTGTATAAATACATACATGCTATCGTGAGCAGCAATTTCAATATCGGTAAAGGTTTTGCCGGGGCTTCCATCTACATTAATTATAAAAGGCGATGCATTGCCATTTTGTAATTGTATGTTTGATATTTTTATACGTTGGCTGTTATTATTTATTACGCGAATGTTTCGGGTGCTTGACCCCACAGAGGTAAAAACGGTATCAAACAATACCGAATCTTGCGAAAAACGAATTTTAGCACTTGAATCGGTAATTAATTTATCTTTTTTACACGAAACAAGGTTAAGTACAAAAACAACTACTACCGTAAATTTTAAAAGCTTAAACATTATTTTTAGGTTATACAAATATAAACGTATAATATTTAAAATTAGTATGCAAATTATTAAATATATATTTTGTGGGTTGTGGGTTTATAATAATACCCAATAATTAGTATCTTTGCCCCCTAACAAAACAATATCAAAAAAAACTTTAGTTTGAAACATTGGTATAAAATACTTGCAGTAATTTTAATAAGCTATACCCTTATTTTTGGTTTATTAAATAAAGTACCACGTTTAGATATTTTAAACGAAACCATTCGCAATGTATTTTACCATGTGCCTATTTGGTTTGCTATGTTGTTTATGATGAGCGTTTCGTTAGTTTACAGCCTAATAGCTTTACAAAAAAATACTTTAAAAAACGATTCAAAAGCCTATAATGCTGCTTTGGTTGGCTTCTTTTTTGCCCTACCAGGTATTACCACTGGTAGTTTGTGGGCAAAATTTACCTGGGGTACTTGGTGGACATTTGAAGACCCAAAACTAAACGGCGTAGCTATTAGTATTTTAATTTATATGGCTTATTTTATTTTACGAAGCAGTATTGATGATGAACAAAAACGCGCCAAAATTAGTGCGGTGTATAATGTATTTGCCTTTGTAATGATGAATGTATTTATAATGATATTACCGCGTTTAACCGACTCGTTACACCCTGGTAATGGTGGAAACCCCGCTTTTGCAAAGTACGATATGGATAATGGTATGCGTTTAATTTTTTACCCTGCCGTAATAGGTTGGATATTATTTAGTTGCTGGCTTTTTGAAATTAAAAACAGAATAAGTATCCTAAAAACTACATTAGATGATTAAAAAAATAACTACACTTTTATTTATGTGTATTGCTTTTATAACACAAGCACAAACAACTACCGAGCCTCGAATGGCCGATGCGTTTAGGCAAGATGGTAAAATTTATGTAGTTATAACAGTTATTGCTATGATTTTTATAGCCATTGTTGCCTTTTTAATATACCTAGAACGTAAACTTAAAAAATTAGAAGATACTTTAAAACAATAATATTTAAATATGAACATTGGAATGGTTTGTTTTCCTACCTACGGTGGTAGCGGTGTAGTAGCTACCGAATTAGGAAAAGCTCTAGCAAAAAAAGGACACAAAGTACATTTTATGAGCTACAGCCAACCCTTTAGATTAAATTTATTTGACGAAAATTTATTTTATCACGAAGTAAGCGTAAACGATTACCCCCTTTTTGATTACCCCCCTTACGAAAGCGTTTTAGCAAGTAAAATTGTAGATGTAGCCGTGTTTGAACAATTAGATGTGTTACACGTACATTACGCCATACCACACGCATCGGTAGCTTATACTGCACAACAAATTTTAAAATCAAAAAAAATAAACTTACCGTATGTAACTACTTTGCATGGTACTGATATTACACTTGTAGGGCGCGACCCTTCCTTTGAACCCGTTATTCGTTTTTCGTTAAACAACAGCAATATTATTACCTCTGTTTCTGAAAGTTTAAAAAAAGATACCCTAAAAACATTTAAAATAGATAATAAAATTACCGTTATACCCAACTTTATTAATATTGATGAATATAACCAACCCTTAGAATATTGTTTAAAGAAAAAGTATGCGCCAAACGGCGAAAAAATAATGGTACACGTTAGTAATTTTAGAAAAGTAAAGCGTGTAGAAGATGTACTGCATATTTTTGATAAAGTGCGTAAACAAGTACCCTGCAAATTAATTTTAGTGGGCGATGGTCCCGAACGCCCGGCCATTGATGCTTTGTGTAGGCAGTTAAATACCTGTAACGATATTATTAACCTTGGTAAAATAAACGACCCTAAAGAAATTTTAAGCATAAGCGATGTATTTATTTTACCATCCGAAACCGAAAGTTTTGGTTTAAGTGCCCTTGAAGCAATGGCCATGAAAGTGCCTGTAATAAGTACCAATAGTGGCGGTTTACCCGAAGTAAACATAAATAATGTAACAGGTTTTTTAAGTAACGTGGGCGATGTAGAAGACATGGCTACCAATACCCTTAAGCTGTTAAAAAACAACGAATTGCTTAGTAAATTTAAAGAAAATGCATTTAAACACGCTCAAAAATTTGATATTAATTTAGTATTACCGCAATACGAAAAACTATATAAACAATTAATAAAAGCTTAAAATTTTAAGAAATACTATATTTAACCCCAAAATAACATCACTAATAGTATATGAACTCTAAATTATCTTTATTAGACCAAAAAAAAGCCGAAGCCCTTTTAGGTGGCGGACAAAAACGTATTGACGCCCAACATAAAAAAGGCAAATTAACCGCTCGCGAACGTTTACACTTTTTGTTAGACGAAGGTAGTTTTGAAGAAATTGGCATGCTTGTAACCCATCGCAGTAAAGATTTTGGTTTAGAAAAAGAACAATATTTGGGCGATGGCGTTGTAACAGGTTACGGTACCATTAATGGGCGCTTGGTATATGTTTTTTCGCAAGATTTTACAGTATTTGGAGGCTCATTATCTGAAACGCATGCCGAAAAAATTTGTAAAGTAATGGATTTAGCTATGAAAAATGGTGCACCATTTATTGGCTTAAACGATAGCGGTGGCGCTCGTATTCAAGAAGGGGTTGTATCGCTTGGTGGCTATGCCGATATTTTTTACCGTAATGTTAGGGCAAGTGGTGTTATTCCACAACTATCGGGTATTATGGGGCCTTGCGCGGGGGGTGCCGTTTACAGCCCAGCCATGACCGATTTTATTTTAATGGTAGAAAACACCAGTTATATGTTTGTTACTGGCCCTAACGTTGTAAAAACTGTTACACACGAAGAAGTTACGTCTGAAGAATTAGGAGGCGCAATTACTCACGCAACAAAAAGTGGTGTTACTCATTTTGCCTGTGCTAACGAAATTGAAGCCATCACAAACATTAAACAAATATTAAGTTACGTTCCACAAAATTGCGAAGAAGATGCGCCGAGCATACCATACGAAAATTCAGGTTCGGAATTACGACCAGAGCTAAATACCATTATCCCAGAAAATGCAAATCAACCTTACGATATTAGAGAAGTAATTGAAAAAGTAATTGACGATAATAGTTTTTTAGAAATTCATAAACTTTTTGCCGAAAATATAGTGGTTGGTTTTGCGCGCCTTGCTGGTAAAAGCATTGGTATAGTGGCTAACCAACCTGCTGTGTTAGCTGGTGTGTTAGATATTCATTCATCTACCAAAGCTGCACGTTTTGTACGTTTTTGCGATTGCTTTAACATACCCCTATTAGTATTTGAAGATGTACCAGGCTTTTTACCAGGCACTGATCAAGAGTGGAACGCCATTATTACCAACGGCGCTAAATTATTATATGCTTTTAGCGAAGCTACAGTGCCCAGAATTACAGTAATTACACGCAAAGCCTATGGCGGAGCGTATGATGTAATGAATAGTAAACACATTGGGGCCGATATGAATTATGCTTGGCCAAGTGCTGAAATTGCCGTAATGGGTGCAAAAGGTGCCGCCGAAATTATTTTTAAAGGAGAAATTTCTGCCGCTGCTAACAAAGATGATAAGTGGAAAGAAAAAGAAAACGAATATCAAACTATGTTTGCAAACCCTTATCGCGCTGCAGAACGTGGCTTTATTGATGAAGTAATTAAACCTGAACAAACGCGTGAAAAATTAATACGTGCTTTTAAAATGTTAGAAAACAAAGTAGATAAATTACCTAAAAAGAAACACGGTAATATCCCTTTGTAAAAAACATTTTCTATCTTTAATTATTAATATATTTAGGGTTAATTAAATATTAATTTAATTTTAACAAAATTTGGTAAGGTATTTGTATCTTTACAAATAACAAATTTAAAACACACACCATGAAACACATTTTTATATTATTAGCCATTTTAATTGGTTTAAATGCCAACTCTCAAAACACATGCGGTACAGCTGCGCCTTTTTGTACAGGTGGTAGCGGCGGTGTTACTTTTCCGGCAGGTGTTAATACGGGTAATGCACAAACGGGGCCAAATTACGGCTGTCTTGGTTCGCAACCCAACCCAGCTTGGTATTATGTACAAGTAAGCACATCAGGTAATTTAATTATTGCATTAGCAGGTACTGCAGGACAAGATGTTGATTTTATTTGTTACGGTCCATTTAGCAGTTTAGCTGGGGTATGTAGCAGTTTAACGGCTGGAAATACTGTAGATTGTAGCTATTCAAGTAGTGCAACAGAAACCTGTACCATACCAAGTGGTATTGCAGGACAATATTACATGGTTTTAATTACTAACTTTTCAAACGCAACACAAAATATAACTTTTAACCAAGTAGGTGGATCGGGTACAACAAATTGTAGCTTAGTAAGTAGTAATAGTTCTATTTGCGCGGGTACTAGCGCAACCATAATAGCTAGTAATAGCTCCAATTTGTCTGGACCAAGTTATTCATTAAACCCAGGAGGATTAACATCTCCTACACCAACCTTTATTGTTTCTCCATTGGTTACTACTATTTATACAGTATATGTTACTGGCATAAACAGTAGTAATGCCGTACAAACGTTAACAACCACAAGTACCGTAACGGTTAATCCTCAACCTTCGGTGGCGCCTACATTTACACAGGCAACCTGTACAAATTCTAACAATGCAGTTAACTTAAATTTAACATTTAATCCAGTATCAGCAACACCCACTTATACAGTAATTTGGAGCCCAGTACCAAGTTCGGTTTCTCCCAACCAAATTATAGGTTCGGGTTTAAACGCTGGTACTACAAACGTAACGGTAACGGCAGCGGGCGGTTGTAGTACTACCACAAGCTTTACAATGGGCGCTATACCAGCATCAGCAAACTTTACAGCCTTTAGTGTAAATGGAAATTATACCCTTACCTGTTTAG
>JANYEQ010000113.1 GCA_025363015.1 Bacteroidota bacterium | reverse complement strand
GTAAACGCAAGCGGTAATTCTGATATTGTAACACTTCGTTTAAACCCAACAACAGGGGCAACAGTTTGGTCAAAATCCGAAAACGGAACAGCAAGCAGTACTGATATTGCAAACGCTATAATTGCCGATGGTAATGATGTAGTTATAGTAGGTAGCCTAAATAACACAACAACAGGTAACGATTATATAACAGTAAAATATAACGGTAACAATGGCAATATATTATTTAATAAGCAATACGATTTCGCAAACTCAAATAATATAGCAACGGCATTAACAAAAGATGCCGCAGGAAACTATGCGGTAACTGGCATTAGTTTAAACGGCACTATTTACGAGTACCACACCTTAATGTATAATAACGGTGGCGCTCAACAATGGCTAAATATAGTTAGTACAAATTTAACTTACACAAGCGCATACCCACAAATAGCCACCGACCCAATAGCTAACCATTTTTATATATGTGGGCAAGTATTAGGTACAGGCTCCGATATTTATGTGTATCAAATAACGCCAAGTGGCAACAAAACGTGGGACGAAAAAATAAACGGCGCAATGAATGGAACAGATGCCGCAGTTGATTTAGTTGTAAATGCTACTGGCGATATTTACGTTGCAGGTGCAAGCCTTAACAGTAGTGCAAAATTTGATTATGCTACCATTAAAATAAATCAAACACCTGTTTATTTTCCACCCGAAATAAGTACTACTGAAAAACCATACGTAGGGCATTTATTTTATGAAAATAAAGGGCAAATCTTAATACAAGATTCTGTTAAAGTTGCAAAAGACATTTTATTTAATTCCGAAATGTATCCTTATTCCTTTTATACAACAAGTCGTATTAGTTATAAGTTTTTTTATGAAGATACTATTGGAGGCAATAATGATACCATTCAACGCATAGATATAAATATGGTTAAAGCCAATGTAAATACACAGGCTTATCCTTTCAATCCAAAGCAAGGTACTGTTAGTCATATGGAGCAAGGACTGCCTAATCCAGTAATAGGTATTCAAGGATATGAAAGATATTTTATTCCAAATGTTTACCCAAATATCGACTTACACTATTATAGCAATCATAATGGTTTAAAAATGTATTATGTAGTAAAACCTGGTGGCGACCCAAAAAATATTTTGTGGGATATTAACGGTGCTACCTCTAATGCTATAAATGGTAATAGCCTTGAGATAAAAAGTTTTAATGGCAAAGTTGTTTTCTCCCAACCAACCGTTTATTCAGTAAATATGTCTGGTAATGCAATCCCAATATCAACTACTGCAAATTGGCAAAGTCCTGGTACAAATAAATACAGTATAAACTTATCTGCATATAATACTGCTATGCCCTTAATCATAAAATTAAATTATAGTAATGTCACAACAGCAACTACAACCGCATCAACCGATAATTTATTTCATTGTACTTATTATGGCGGTAACAAAGCAACAGGTATTAAAGCAATGGATGTTGACAAAAACACTGGCAATTATGTTACTTTAATGGATTTTCTAACAAGTCAATCTGGCGGAACTCCATTCCCAACTATTACAGGATTAGCAACGTCTATTTCTTCTATATCAAATACTGTAACAATTATGTTTGGCGTAGTTTTATTTGATAAAGATGGTTCACGCTTGGCTACAAACACCTATGGTCTTTTAGGTTTTGCAATGAATGCAATGGGAATTTGCTTAAATAATAATTTAATAACGGTTGTCGGAAATAATAATACGCCAGACCCTATGGGTAGTTCTATTAGTAGAATAAATCTACCTGTTTACACAAGTACAACTTCTTTATCAGCTGGTACTTATTCAAGTAATAAAGGCGATGGTTATGCCATTCAATTTCAATTCACACCAACAACAGGAAACGTTGGGACAATAAACAACATTAAATGGATAACCCGCCTAAATGGATATGCAAGTGATATAGCCAAAACACCTAATGGAAAAAATTTATATATTACAACTTCTACGGGCGGCCCATACACTCCTCCAGACCTTTTGTCCCAAACAGGTAGTTATAATTCCTCTACTGGTGCTTATGGTTATTTTTATCAAATCTCGAAGTTTGATACTTTAGGTGTTAGAAAGTGGGCAACCTTTTATCAAGCGCCTAATAAAAACTACCTTAATTCTTCAACCTATAATTTTTTAAATGTTAATCCTTCTATGGTTAATAGCTTACAAAACGACCAGTTTCTAAAATGTAAAATTTCCTGCGACAAATATGGTTTTTCTATCGCTGGCGAATGCGACACAGTAGGATTAAAAATTTACAGTAAATACGGTGCGCCAGTTCAAAGTACCCATTCAGGAAATACGGACGGTTTTTATGCAAGATTTAATAAAAAAGATACCATTATTTACAGTAGTTATTTCGGTGGTTCAAAAGAAGATTTATTTACTGGTGTTAAAAATGTAAACGATAACTCAACGGCTGTTGTTGGTTACTGCAATAGTAGTAATAATCTTAAAATTACTACTAATCCAAACGGAACAGAATTTATAGACTCATCAAACACCTTTAATAGCTATAAAATGTATATCGCTAAATACGATACTGCGGGAAATAAAACGTGGGCAACTTTTTACGGTAAATTAACTTCCGATAATATTTTTACTAATGATTTAGCAGTTGACCAAAAAGAAAATTTATATGTTTCTGGTAGAGAAGTTGGAGGGGCTACATACCCTGCTATTACTAATCCACCTAATGTCTATAATAATTTTTTTATTTATAGCAACGTAAATACAGAAACTAATATGATAGGCTTTAATAAAAATAATCAAATCATTTGGAATACACGTTTCGGTGGGCATTACGAAGATATATCATTAAGTATGTTGTTTAATCCTGTTAATAGTAGATTAATATTAGGAGGTATGACAAATTCTTCTTTTGGCAGACCTGCAAGTACACCAGCGTTTCCCATATACCAACAGCCAACTTCGCCAAGTACAGTTTATTATCAAGACCTTTTAGGTAATATTTCAAACGCATACACAAATATTTTCCCTTATAGTGCTTATCTTGCAACATTTGACAATTCACAATTTATCATTGGAATACAAGAATATTATAAAGATAAAACAAACCTTTCTGCATTTGATGTATTCCCAAATCCTACCAG
>JANYEQ010000035.1 GCA_025363015.1 Bacteroidota bacterium | reverse complement strand
AAAGAATTGGAAGAGTTAAAGAAAATAAAAAAAAAACCCCGTTATTTTTATACTAAAGCGGTTTTTAATTTAAAAAAATAATTATGCAGTTTCTTCGGTGCTAGGTGCATCCGTAACTGGTGCGTCGGTAACTTCAGCAGTAGGCTCTACAACAGCTGTTTTAGCAGCAATTTTAGCAGCCTTAGCTAAATTTGCAGCTTTTTCAACTTTATTTTGCGCAATAACTTTGTTAGCATCAGCCGATTTTAATTTATCTTTTTTACCAACAATTTTATTGTCTTTTTCGCCCAACCATTTTGTAAATTTTTGCTCTACTTGCGCATCGGTTAATGCACCTTTTTTTACACCTTCTAATAAGTGTTTTTTCATTAACAAACCTTTATACGATAAAATTGCACGAGCCGTATCAGTTGGCTGAGCACCTTTCATTAACCAATCTAACGTCGAATCGAAGTTAATATCAATACTTGCTGGGTTTGTGTTAGGGTTATAAGTACCTAACTTTTCAATAAATTTTCCGTCACGTGGTGCACGACCATCCGCAACTACAATGTGAAAAAAAGCTGAATCTTTTTTACCATGTCTTTGTAGTCTAATCTTTGTTGCCATTTTGTTTTATTTTAAAAATTTGAGGTGCAAATGTAGTTATTTTATTTGTTTTTACAAAATAATGGCTAAAAAATGGTTGTATAATTAAAAAAATTATACTTTTGTAGTTCAATTTTTAATTAAAAATTATGCAAGTAAAAGAAAGAGGTGTCATTTTAATTCCAATAGATTTTACAAAACAATCGCTTTTGGCCATAAAACAATCGTATAATTTGGCTAAATATACCCATTCAAAATTAGTGTTGTTGCACGTTTACGAAAAAAGCGGCGACGAAAGTTACGAAGCCTTAAACAAACTTACCAAACAAACCGAACAAGAAAGCGGCGTGCCTACAGAGTTTATGAACGTTAAAGGCGATATATATGAGGAAACAGACCGTGTAGCCGAAGAAATAAATGCGACTCTTATAATTGCAGGCTTAGAAAGCCACATGAAGTTTAGAAACATTATGGGAACCAGCGCTAGTAAATTAGTACGTAAAGCCCCATGTCCTGTTATTACCATTAGAGGTAACGACCACCGCGATGGTTGCGAAAATATTTTATTACCCTTAGATTTATCGCTCGAAAGTCGCGAAAAAGTAGATGCCTGTGTACAATTTGCACAATATTTTGGTGCTAGTATTCGTATTTTAGGTGTTTTCGATCCAAAAGATGCCCCTTACGAAAACCAATTACTAGCCTATTGCCACCAAGTAAAGCAATTTATTAAGGCAAAAGGCGTTTCGTGTTCAAACAAATCTATTCCTGCCGAAAATGTGGCAGAAACCGTGGTTGAATACGCTAACAAAATTGAGTGCGATTTAATTATGATTATGAATAAGCCTGCACTAGGTGTAGCCGAATTTTTTGGAGGCACTGCCGCACAGCGTATTGTTGATATTAGTAATATACCCGTTTTAACCATACAACCAATGAAACGCGAAAGTCTTACCCATTTTGGTACTGGTTTTTAATTACATTTTTTATTTTTTAGCTTTGTTTTAAAATCCTTTTAAAACCTTTATTTATTATTAGATTTGTAATCAAATTAATTATGAAGAAAATATATTGGATTTTAATTGTTGGCATTGCTGTTGTTTTGGTTGTTGTACTATCAAAAGTTTTTAATGGCAATAAGCCCTTAGAAGTTTATACCCAAAAAGCCAGCATTAGGCAAATAATTGAAGTTGTTAGTGCAACTGGTAAAATACAACCCGAAACGGAATTAAAAATTACCAGCGATGTTAGCGGCGAAATTACCGAAATGAAGGTAAAAGAAGGCGACCAAGTTAAAAAAGGCGATTTACTGTGCCGTATAAAACCCGATTTGTATGTGAGTGCTTTTGAACGTGTAAACGCAAGTGTAAACACTACTAAAGCCAATTTAAACTCTGCTAAAGCACAGTTAGAACAAGCTAAAGCCAACCTAGCAAATGCCGAGGCTGTATTTAATCGCAACAAAAAATTATTTGATCAAAATGCCATTTCGCAACAAGAATTTGATGCTGCAAAAGCACAATTTGAAGGCTCAAAAGCAAATGTAAGTTCGTTAGAAGCCACCGTAAATGCTAGTCAATACAACATACAAGGGAGCGAAGCTTCTTTAAAAGAAGCTAATACCAATTTAGAAAAAACATTTATATATGCTCCGGTTGATGCAACGGTATCTAAGCTAAGTTCGCGCAAGGGCGAAAGAGTTGTTGGAGTTAACGGCATGGCTGGTACCGAAATTTTACGCTTAGCAAACCTAAACGAAATGGAAGTAAGTGTTGAAGTAAATGAAAACGATATTATTAAAGTACATAAAAACGATACGGCCTTAATAGAAGTGGATGCCTATATGGATAAAAAATTTAAAGGCATTGTTACCGAAATAGCTAACTCATCTAACGCCACTGGTATTAGCGTAGACCAAGTGACCAATTTTGTAGTTAAAATTAGATTGGTGCGCGAATCCTACAACTACTTAGTCAACGAAAAAAACCCTGTTCCTTTTAGGCCAGGTATGAGTGCTAGTGTTGATATACAAACCCGTAGAGTAAGTAATGTAATTACAATACCAATTCAAGCTGTTACTACACGTAATAAAGATTCCGTTCAGTTTAATAACGAGTTTGACGAACCTCAAATACAAGTTAATAACGAAAATGAGGAGAAAGAAAAGCAACAAAACAAAACCGATGAAAAAATAAAAGAATATGTTTTTATTTTAAACAAAGGTACATCTCAACAAATAGAAGTTAAAACTGGCATACAAGACAATGATTTTATTGAAATATTAAGCGGCGTAAAAAATAATCAAGAAATTATTTGCGGTCCATATAGTGCAGTATCTAAAACATTAAAAGAAGGCACTAAGGTACAAATTGTAAAAAAAGAAGACCTTTATAAAACCGAAAAATAGTTGAGTTTTATTTTAAATATAGAAACATCAACAACTCTTTGCTCAGTTAGTATTTCTAAAAACAATGAGCTACTTGCCTTAAAACAAATTGATAATGGCTATTCTCACGCCGAAAATTTGCATATTTTTATTAATGAACTTTTAATACAAACCAATTTAAAACCCACACAATTAAGTGCAGTGGCCGTAAGTAAAGGTCCTGGCTCTTATACTGGCTTACGTATTGGTGTTAGTGCTGCCAAAGGGTTATGCTATGCTTTAAATATCCCATTAATTAGCATTAATACCTTACAAATAATGGCAAATAGCATTGTAAATAAAATGCAAACTAATTTTTATTGCCCCATGCTTGATGCCCGCCGTATGGAGGTTTATACTGCTATTTATGATTGTAATTTAAACACCATTCACCCTACCCAAGCATTAATTGTAGATGAATTAAGTATTGAAAGTTATAAAAAATACACAGCCATTTGTTTTTTTGGTAATGGCATGCCTAAATGTAAAAACATATTAAATACCCTACCCAATGCAAGTTTTATAGAAGATATAAAACCATCGGCACAAAACATGGTAAATCTTTCTTACCACAAATATAAAATGAACACCTTTGAAAATATAGCTTACTTTGAACCCTTTTATTTAAAAGATTTTTTAATTACCACAAAGTAATTACTATTATTTAATTAAAATTAAACCACAATAATTTTTGTTATGAATAATAAAAAATTATCTTTACTAAGGTGCAAGATGGTAATACAAATACACGCGAGCAACAAATAAAAGCTATTGATGCTTTAAACGATTTGGTATGGCAACAAAGAGGCAATCCTGCTGCGGCTATAGATAACCCTATGCAAAAAGGAGCCAATGCTTTAGAGCAGGCTTTAGCGCTAAATTACTTATTTGGCGTAGCCCGTTGTAAACTAAATTTAGGTATGGGTAATTTTATTGTTCAAAATAATATTCCCTTAGCTTTTCAACTCTTAAACGAGGCTGTACAACATTTTAAAGAGTTAAACGATAAAAAATGGATAGCCAATGCCCTTTTAATGTTAGGCATTGTTAATAATAGTACCGGCAATTCCGAAGCAGCATTGTACAACGCCGTAAAAGGTTTTGAGTTTTACGAAAACACTACTAACACAGATATACAAGATTTAACAATGGCTTATTACGTTATTGGAACAGTATATAAAGATTTAAAAAAATATACCGAAGCCGAAAAATATTTATCAGCTGGCGTTTTAAATTGCACATCGGGTACTTCTTGGGATGGGCGCATATACACCGCCCTATCAAATATTTATAACGAAACGGGTAAGTACAAACAAGCACTTGAATTAGCCTTAAAAAGTTTAACTATTTTACAAAACGAGCAAAACAATCTTGGTATTAGCAGAGCCCTGAATGATATTGGCATAATTTATAAAAATTTAAACAACCATAGCAAAGCACTTATTTATTTTTTTGAAAGTTTAAAAATACGTGAAGATATAGGTGTTAAACCCTTTGTTTTAGGCACTATATTAGAAATTGCAAACACATACATTCAAGCAAATAACATAAACGAAGCTTTAATTTATTTTTTAAAAGCCGAAACAATAGCTTTAGAAACCAATCATCAGGTAAGGCTTTCAAGCATATACCAAAACGTGGCGAACCTTTATAAATTAATAAATAATTATGCCGAAGCTTTAAACTATTACGAAAAATACATTCAACTAGCCATACAATTAAATAATGCGGATAAGGAAACTAAAATAAATAAGTTACAAAATACTTTAATACAAGAAAAAGAACAAGAAATAGAACGCTTAAAAAATGTGGAATTAAAAAACGCATATACTCTTATTTCTGAAAAAAATAAAGAAATTACTGATAGTATTCAATATGCCTGCCGTATTCAAACAGCCTTGCTTGTACCCCATAGTTTATTAAAAGCTAATCTCAACGAGTACTTTGTACTTTTTAATCCTAAAGATATTGTTAGTGGCGATTTTTATTGGGCCACTGAACATAATAATAAATTTTATTTAGCTGTTTGTGATAGCACAGGCCATGGTGTACCTGGTGCTTTTATGAGTTTATTAAATATGGGCTTTTTAAGCGAAGCCATAAAAGAAAAAAATATTGAACAACCAAATCAGGTATTAGATTATGTTCGCCAACGCCTTATAAACTCAATAGGTAGCGATGGGCAACAAGATGGTATGGATGGTATTTTAATTTGTATTGAACAAACATCTAACATACATAAAAATAGCAACGCTAAAATTACTTATGCGGCCGCTAACAACCAGCCTATTTTAATATCTCCAAGTAATTTAGAAACTAATTTTATTCAACTACCAAAAGATAAAATGCCAATTGGTAAAGGCGAAAAAAATCAGCCTTTTACTTTACACACTATTAATGCGCAACCTGGCGATACGTTATATTTATACACCGATGGCTATGCCGATCAATTTGGCGGCCCAAAAGCAAAAAAATTTAAATACAAAACCCTAAACGAATTATTGTTAAAAATTAGCACTATACACATTAATGAACAAGCTACAGTACTTAACCAACAATTACAACATTGGAAAGGTAATTTAGAACAAGTAGATGATATATTAATTATTGGCATAAAATTATAACTCTTTTAATTAATGAAAAAAATTGTATTATTTATTATACTATTTACATGTATCAAAAATTATGCCCAGCGCAATACCGCCGATTCTTTATACAATAAATTAAACAAAGTTCAATCCGATACCGAAAAAGTAAATATTTTAAGTAGCTTACACACACTGTATAGTAATAATAATAACGATTTGGCACTTAAGTTTGCTCAAGAAGCCTATAGTTTATCTAATAAAATAAATTTTACAGTTGGTAAAATAAAAGCACTTAGTAATTTAGGCACCGTTTATTATTATAAAGCAAAAAATGCACAAGCATTAAATTATTACTTACAATCTATAAAACTCACGCAAGAGTTAGAAAAAAAAGAAGGTGCAAATTCATTTACAAAAAAACATCTTTCGCGTTGTTACAATAACATCGGCACTATTTTTCAAGGTCAAAAAAAATATACCCAAGCCGAAAATTATTATAAAAAAGCTATTTTAATTGATTTACTATCAAACGATAAACCAGCCGTAGCACAGTGCTATAACAATATAGGCGTAATAAAACAAACAATGGGCTATTATGCCGAAGCTATAAAAAACTACCAACAAGCCTTAACTATAAAAATGCAATTGGGTGATAGTATTAGCATTCCATCAACTTTAATAAACATAGGTACAATAAAAATGACCGAAAATAAATACAACGAAGCTTCTGCTTATTTTTTAAATGCATTAAATTATTGCAAAAACACAAATAATTTACAAGATAAAGCCCTAGCCTTAATAAATTTGGGCGATTTATATTATTCTAAAAAAGAATATGCGGCCTCACTACCCTATTACAAAGAAGGAATTGATATTTGTAAACAACAAAACTATAGTGAGTTTTTAAGTTATGCCTACCAAAGTATATCTCTACCCTACTTTAAACTTAAAAATTTCGAAAAAGCATATGAGTTTTTTCAATTACACATTACCATAAAGGATAGTATTTATAATAAAGATAATTACAAAACCTTAAGTGAAATGCAAATTAAATACGATACCGAAAATAAAGAAAAAGAAATTAAATTACTGACTAAAGATAAAGAATTACAAACCGTACAATTAAAAAATAACGAAATAATTATTTATAGCACCCTAATAGGTTTAATAATAATTATAGGATTTACCATTTATGTTTTTTATGCTTTTAAGCAAAAACAAAAAGTAAATTTAGAACTCGATTTAAAAAATAAAAAAATAGAATTTGCCTATAAAATTATTGACGAAAAGCAAAAAGAAGTATTAGACAGTATAAATTACGCCAAACGCATTCAATACGCCCTATTAGCAAACAGCGATTTTATAAAAAAATATATTCCGCATAATTTTATATTATTTAACCCTAAAGATATTGTGAGTGGTGATTTTTATTGGGCAACCAATGCTACACTTAATAATCAGGATTTATTTTTTTTAGCCTGTTGCGATAGTACAGGACATGGTGTGCCTGGCGCTTTTATGAGTTTATTAAGCATTGGTTTTTTAAGCGAAGCTATAAACGAAAAAAATATTTACAAGCCAAACCAAATATTTGATTACGTAAGGCAACGTTTAATAAACAGCATTGGTAGCGATAATCAAAAAGATGGCTTTGATGGCATTTTAATATGTATTAAAACAGATACATTAAAAAAAGAAATTGAAATAACCTATGCGGCTTCTAACAATGCACCAATTTTAATAAGCACAAATAATTTAGTAAACGAACTGATTGAACTGCCTAAAGACAAAATGCCTGTAGGTCAAGGCGAAATAAACACGCCCTTTACCTTATATACTATTAAAGCTAAAACTGGCGATACTTTATATTTACATACCGATGGTTATGCCGACCAATTTGGTGGACCAAAAGCTAAAAAGTTTAAACGCAACGCTTTAAATAAATTACTTTTACAAGTAAGTAATACCAACATTAATGAACAATTAGAGGTATTAAACCAACAATTAAAAGATTGGAAAGGCAATTTGGAGCAAGTAGACGATATTTGTGTGATTGGAATTAAACTATAAACAAACAAATACAGACAGTTTATACTAAGTCAAACCGAATATAAAAAAAGATAATGTAAAATATTTGTTGTTAGAATTGTATCCAAAAAGTATTCATTACTACCTTAAAAACCTAAGTATAACACTCAAAATGATTTATTCTATAAGTCTTTAAAATCTAACACTTTATTTTATTATTAAATGTATAAACCTGTTGCAAAAAAATTAAATAAATACTATCCTTACAGTCTAAAATTTATAGCACACTATAATATATGAACCATTTATTAAAAATTGCATCGGTATCGCTTGCATTATCGGCCTGTCATTCCAATACTAACGAATTAGAAGTATTTAAAGCCACGCCAAAAAAAGATAGTATTGAAAATATAATGCCATTGGATCAAAATCAAGAGTTTAACTATATTGTTGAACAATTTGCCGATTTACGCATTTTACGATACCAAGTACAAGATTTTGATAAACTAAACCTACAAACAAAAACCTTGTTGTATTACTTATACCAAGCTGCGTTAAGTGGGCGTGATATTATTTACGATCAAAATTTTAAATACAACTTAAGCATTCGCAAAACCTTAGAAGCTATTGTTAGTCACTACAAAGGCAATACCGAGAGTACAGAATACAAACAATTATTAACCTATGCCAAGCGTGTGTGGTTTAGTAATGGTATACACCACCACTACAGTACCGATAAGTTTTTGCCCGAGTGTAGCGATAGTTTTTTTGCATCGGTAGTACAAAGTATTGATGATGTTGAATTACCCTTGCAAGCCAACCAAACTAAAGCCGATTTTATTAAGCTAATTACGCCCATTATTTTTGATGCAAAAATTGCCTCTAAAAAAGTAAGCCTTGATAGTAAGACTGACCTTGTAAAATCGAGCGCAGTTAATTTTTACGAAGGAGTTACTCAACAAGAAGTGACCGATTTTTATGCCGCTATGGTTGATAAAAACAGCACTCACCAACCCATGTATGGCATTAATAGTAAGTTGGTAAAAGAAAATGGAAAACTAGTAGAAAAAATTTATAAAGTAGGTGGGCATTACACACAAGCTATTGAACAAATTGTGTTTTGGTTAGAGAAGGCTGTAAACGTTGCCGAAAACGATAAACAAAAAGATGCCTTACAAAAATTAGTAACCTTTTACAAAACAGGTTCCATAAAAGATTTTGATGCCTATAATATTGCCTGGGTAAAAGATACCGAAAGTAATGTAGATGTGGTAAATGGTTTTATTGAAGTGTATTTAGATCCTATGGGTAAAAAAGGTTCGTTTGAATCGGTTGTATCAGTGCGAGATTTTGAAGCCAGTAAACGTATTGCCACCATTGGCGCTAACGCACAATGGTTTGAAGATAATTCGCCAATAATGGATACACATAAAAAAGATACGGTAAAAGGTATTTCGGCAAAAGTAATTAATGCTGTGGTTGAAAGTGGCGACTCATCGCCTGGTACGCCTATTGGCATTAATTTACCAAATAATGAGTGGATTCGCGAAACACACGGAAGCAAATCGGTAAATTTAGGCAATATTGTTGAGGCATACGAACGTGCTGCGGGTGGTAGCGTAGTAAACGAATTTTATTATAACGATAACATTAAAAAAAATGTAAGCATTTACGCAGGCTTAGCTGATAAATTACATACCGATATGCACGAAGTAATTGGGCATGCTAGCGGACAAATAAATAAAGGCATTGGGCAACCTAACGAAACCCTTAAAAATTATGCCAGTGCTTTAGAAGAAGGTAGAGCCGATTTAGTAGCCCTATATTATTTATACGACCAAAAATTAGTAGATTTAGGCGTAATGCCAAGCTTAGATTATGGTAAAGCAGCGTATGATGAATACATTACAAAAGGATTAATTATACAGCTATCGCGTATTAAAGAAGGTAAAGATTTAGAAGAAGCACACATGCGTAACCGCCAAATGGTTGCTGCTTGGGCTTTTGAAAAAGGTAAAAAAGAAAACGTAATTGAACAAAAAGTTGAAAACAATAAAACCTATTTTGTTATAAACGATTACAGTAAATTAAAAATTTTGTTTGGCCAATTATTAAAAGAAATACAACGCATAAAATCAGAGGGAGATTATAAAGCGGGTAAAAATTTAATTGAAAATTACGGTGTAAAGGTAAATGCAAAATTACATAACGAAGTATTAGCACGTTACAAAAACTTAGGCATGGCGCCTTACCAAGGCTTTATACAACCAAAGCTAACACCAGTAATGGAAGGCGATAAGGTAATTGATGTAAAAATTGAATACCCTACAAATTTTGTACAACAAATGTTAGAGTACGGTAAAAATTACGGTTTATTACCCGCTTATAATTAGTTTTAGGCAAAGGGTAAGTAAATTGAAGTGCAGCTTAGGCGATGATTTATGTATTTTAAATTATACGCCCTCTTTATTTTTAATTAACTCTTTTAAACTTAAAATATCTTTTTTTACAAAAATTAAATGTGTAACACTTAGTTTATTTGTTTTAAAAAACACATAACCCATGGTAATGGCATTTAATAAATAGGCAATGTTAGCGGTAATTGCTGCCCCCTCAATACCCATATTTTTAATTAAAAGAGGTGCTAAACATATAGTTGCAATAAAACCAAAACTATTGCACACTAAAATAGTTTTTAATTTACCCAATGCCGAAAAATAATGGCTTATAATCGCCATAAAACTTATCATCAAAATGCCTGGTGCATACAAAAGCATATAATATTTAATACATATAAAATCTGCGCCCAACATAAATACAAAAAAGGTATTAGGTAAAATAGCAATTAGCCCTACTCCAACTACACTTATTACAAAACTTAATTTACTTAAACTTAGCGTTAATTGTTGATTTCGCTCTGTATTACCTTGGTTTGCAATTTTAGAGAGTAACACTGGCGAAATACCATTGCAAATTATTAAAATAGATTCTATTAATGATGATGCCGATGAATACAAGCCCACATCGGCACTATTAGGTAGTAAATAATAACTATACCTATTACACGCTATATGCATTAATACAGCCATTTGGCAAAAAAAGCCATTTATAAAAATGGGTTTAATACTAAAATGTAAAGTAGTTTTTGATGCTAGTATTAACTTAAAAGTAGCCACCATCGAAATTGTAAACGCTACAATAAATGATATTAGCATAGGGTAAAAAAATGCTGTAAACCTATAGTTTTTATACACCAGTGTACTAATTACCAGGCCTATTAATAAAATAATGGGTTGTATTATATTTAAAAAATTATAAAGCCTTATTTTTTGTTTAGCTAAAATAACAACACAATTAAATGTATTTAAAATAATAATTAACGATATAAAATAACTCAGCCATTCGTAATTTGGCAATTGCTTTTTAAGTATATAAAATACGCTATTACATATTGAGCAAGCAATAAGCGTGTACAATATACCCGTTACAAGTATTTTTTTTAAATTATAGGTGGGTATAAAATATACCAAACTGTAACCCGTAAAAATTTCGTTTATAATTTGAATAATAGCAATATTTAGTATTAAAATACTTATTTCACCACGCGAACTAACCCCTAAATACTTTGACGAAAAAATTAATATAATAAAATTAATTACCGCAACTATGCCTTTAGTGGCCACACTATTTATAATATTTTTAAACAACGGTTAGCTTTACAAAATTTCTTCTAAAATAAACTAAAATAGCTATATTCGTTATTTAATTTTAAATAATTAGTATAAATTAATAAACACACCATCACATGAAAAAAATAATTACATCTATTACTGTACTTTACACTGCCATGAGTATAGCCCAAAACCCTGGTATTGTTATTGCTAACATGGATAAAACAGTAAAACCTGCACAAGATTTTTACAGTTATTGCAATGGTGCTTGGCAAAAAAACTTTAAACTACCTGAAAGCGATGCCCGTTACGGTAGTTTTAACGAAATAAATAATAACAATTTAAAAAATATTAAATTAATTTATAACGAAGTATCAAAAAATACAAAGGTCCTACCCAATACCGATTTACAAAAATTACGTGATTTTTACAACACGGGTTTAGATTCTAACAAAGCAAATAAATTAGGTTACACACCCATTTTGCCTCAATTACAACAAATTGATAACGTAAAAAACATTGACGAATTTATTGCCTTAAAAGCAAAGTTTGAATTTATAGGTGTAAAACTTTTATTTGATGCAGGCGTTAGTCCCGATGCAAAAAATAGTAAAAAGCAATCTTATGGCTTATCGCAAGCGGGTTATGGTTTAGGCGATAGAGATTTTTATTACTCGCCACAATTCGAAAAAATACAAAGCGAGTATAAAAAATATATTGCTAGCTTATTTATACTTACTGGAGTAGCTTCCGTTGAAGCCGAAAAAAATGCAAATTTAGTTTACGAATTCGAAAAACAATTAACTAATGAAGCCTTTACAAAAAGTCAAATGCGCAATCCTGAAAAATTATACAATAAATTTTCGCCAACTGATTTAGGTGTATTAACCCTAAATATTAGTTGGGCAACTTACTTTTCAAACATTAAACTTACACAACCCGATACCGTTATTGTAGGGATGGTTGATTATTTTAAAGCCCTAAACCTATTAATTAAAGCTACTTCTATTCAAACATTTAAAATTTATGCAAAAGCACAATTATTAATGGAAGCTGCACCATATTTATCTTCTAAATTTGAAGAAGCGCACTTTAATTTTAGAGGTAAAGTGTTAACAGGTTCTAAAGCCATGAAACCTCGCTGGCAACGTGTGCACAATGTTATAAACGCAGGTTTAGGAGAAATTATTGGACAAGAATACACCAAAAGATATTTTAAACCAGAAGCAAAACAAAAAGTAAATAAATTAATTGATAATTTAATTTTATCCTATCGTGATAGAATTGCCTCACGTAAATGGATGAACGAGACTACAAAAAAAGAAGCCTATCGTAAATTAGATTTATTAATTCGTAAAGTGGGTTACCCCGATGTAGCAAAAGACTATAGCGCCCTAACCGTTGGTACTAATAGCTATTGGGATAATGTTTGTTTTGCCAATAAATTTGCATTACAAAATAGTTTAGAAGAATTAAAAAAGCCTGTTGATCGTAATAAATGGTTAATGACCCCTGTTACTGTTAATGCGTATTATGCGCCTGAAACAAACGAAATTACTTTCCCGGCTGCCATTTTACAACCTCCATTTTTTGATTATACAGCTGATGACGCTGCAAATTATGGTACAATGGGCGCTATTATTGGGCACGAATTAACACATGGTTTTGATGACCAAGGCGCGCAATACGATGCCGATGGAAACTTAAAAATGTGGTGGACAAAAGAAGATTACGATAACTTTAAAACAAAAAAACAAGGCATTATTAATCAATTTAACAGCTACATTGCTATTGATACCTTACATGTTAATGGTGAACAAACACAAGGCGAAAACATTGCCGATTTAGGTGGATTAACCATGGCGTATTATGCTTATAAAAAATCGTTAGGCAGTACTGTTTCACAAAAAATAGAAGGTTTTACAGGCGAACAGCGCTTTTTTATTGCTTGGGCTCAAGGCTGGAAAAGCATAACCCGCGATGCAGAATTAAAACGTTTAATAACTATTGATTACCACTCGCCAGCCTATTTTAGAGCCTTTGGTCCACTTGTAAATTTAAAAGAATTTCACCAAGCTTTTGATGTAAAACAGGGTGATAAAATGTTTACCCCCGAAACATCACGCGTAGAAATTTGGTAAAAAATAAATACTAAAAAAACTCATGAAAAATATTTATTTAATACTGCTTTTATTTTTTACTAAGCTAGTAATTGCTCAAGCATACATTCCGTTTCCAAATGATAGCGCAACTTGGGTAGTAAATAAGTATTGTAGTTCTCCTTGCAATTACTTAACAGATAATCAACCGCAACAGATTGTACAACATGGCGATAGTTTAAAAAATGGTATTATTTATCATAAACTTTATGGTGTTTTTTCTGGCACAAATTCTCCAGCTTTTTTTTGCTTTTACCGTGAGTTTAGTAAAAAAATTTATTTTAAATACCCCTTAGGTACAATTTTCGGAAATGATACATCTGAATTTGTTTTATATGATTTTAATTTGAATGTTGGAGATACTTTCACTATAAAAACACCTACAGCGGGATATGGAGCATTAGCGACTATACCAAAAATGCGGTTAAATAGCATTTCAACTACGACAGTTCCCTACATAACTGGTTTACATACAGCATATACCTTTACAAGTGCCAGCGGTTATACTCCTTATGGTTTAAATTTGTTTATTACATGGTATCAAGGTATAGGAGCAAATCAAGGTTTTTTATACAATCTCGCTTATGCTTCATGGCCAATTCTTACTCCACCATCATACCCTTATACTTATAATCTTAGTTGTTTTTATAAATCTAATAGCTTTATATTCAACCCAAGTTGTTTGGTTACATCAGTTGAAGAAAATTTAAAAAAGAAAAAAAATAAAATAAATATTTTCCCAAATCCAACAACTGGAAATTTTATTATAAAACTTAACACTAAAGATGAAATAAATAATCAGATAGAACTAACAACTATTTTAGGTGAATTAGTATTAAAAAAAGAAATAACTACTAATGAAACCCAAATTGATATTAATAATTTTGCTAATGGCGTTTATTTTTTAAAAATGAATAATAACGATGGTGTTTTTGTTTATAAACTAATAAAAGAATAATTTAAAGCCAAAAAAAATCCTCCCTACGAGTGAGTATATTAGAGACACTTTTCGGGTAAAACAACAAATTATTGGTTCGGTTTTTCCTGAAAAATTAATTTTTGAAAATAATCAATATTGAACCACTAATATGATGAGCATACTTTTAAAATATGCAGTAAAATTAATGCTTTTGGACTAAAAAAAATGGGACTGAATTAGAATTTTCTAAACAGTCCCACTTGGTGACCTCGAAGGGATTCAAACCCCTAACCTCCTCATCCGTAGTGAGGTGCTCTATTCAGTTGAGCTACGAAGCCAATAATTTTGGACTGCAAATGTAGTAAAATTAATTTAATTAAAAAAATATTTATTGTTTTTAAGCGCTTTTTAAAACTTCTATCATTTTTTGCGCTACTATCAAACTCATTTTATAGTTGCTTTCATGCGTCCAGCCAGCAATGTGCGGGCTTAAAATTACCTTGTTACTCTGTATTAAATAATTAAAAGGGGGCGGTAGTGTTGTTTTATTAATATTTTCAAACGAAGTTGTTTCGTATTCTAACACGTCTAAACACGCACCTACTACTTTATTTTGTTCAATAGCCTCTACTAAATGGGAGGTATTTAAGCATTTGCCTCGAGCCGTGTTTATTATATAAATTGGTTTTTTAAATTGATTGATGAAATTTTCATTTATCATAAATTCTGTTTCGGTAGTTAAAGGTACGTGTAGGCTAATAATATCCGCAGTTTCAAAAATTTGCTCACTACTTGCTTCTTTTACAAAATTAGTACCAAAGCCTGTTTTGTATTTATCGTGAGCAAAAACAGTACAATTAAAGCCTTGTAGTTTTTGTGCAAAGCTACTGCCCATGTGCCCAAAGCCAATAATACCAATGGTTTTACCACTTAATTCGTAACCTCTATTTTCAGCCCTTAACCAAATGCCATTGCGAACTTCAGCATCTGCTTTTTTTAAATTATTTAAAAGCATTAACAACATTCCTAAGGCATGCTCGCCAACTGCATCTTTATTGCCCTCTGGGGCATTTACACAGTGTATGTTTTTTTGTGAGGCATACACTACATCAATATTTTCCATGCCGGCTCCTACTCTACCAATACATTTTAAGTGCGTACACGTGTTAAGTAATGGTTGTGTAAGTTTAAATTTGCTTCTTATTACAAGGCCGTGGTAATTTGGCAAAAGTATTTGTAATTCAGCAACCGATTTATCATAAAATAAATCGCATTCAAAACCTGCATTAACTAATGTTTGCTGTAAAATGGGATGATTTTCATCGGCAATTAAAATTCGCATAAATTATTAGTTTCCTAAAATTAATTACATTTTAGGCATTCCACCCGTCATGCCTTTTGGCATGCTGCGCATCATTTTTGCCATGGCATTTTTATCGTTCATCATTCGCATCATCTTGCGGGTATCTTCAAATTGCTTTAAAAGCTTATTTACTTCTTGTATACCTTGCCCACTACCTTTTGCCAGTCGCTGACGGCGGCTACCGTTCATTAATTCTGGTTTGCTACGTTCGGCAGGAGTCATGCTTTGAATAATGGCTTCAATGCCTTTAAAGGCATCGTCTTTAATGTCCATATCTTTTACCGCTTTGCCCACGCCTGGTATCATGCCCATTAAATCTTTAACATTACCCATTTTTTTAATTTGTTGTAGTTGGGCTAAAAAGTCGTTAAAATCAAATTTATTAGTAGCAATTTTTTTGTTGAGTTTGCGGGCTTCTTCTTCATTAAATTGTTCTTGTGCACGCTCTACTAAGGTTACAACGTCGCCCATGCCTAAAATACGGTCGGCCATACGTTCTGGATAAAACACATCCAGGGCTTCCATTTTTTCGCCAGTACCAATAAATTTAATAGGTTTGTTTACAATACTTTTAATAGATAAAGCCGCACCACCACGGGTATCGCCATCTAATTTGGTTAAAATTACGCCATCAAAATCTAAGCGGTCGTTAAAGGTTTTTGCAGTATTAACGGCATCTTGCCCGGTCATACTATCTACTACAAATAAAATTTCGTTAGGTTTTACCGCCTTTTTAAGTTCGGTAATTTCGTTCATCATTTGCTCGTCAATGGCTAAACGACCAGCAGTATCAATCAACACTACACTATTACCGTTTTCTTTGGCCTGTTTAATTGCAGCTTCGGCAATTTTTATTGGATTTTTTTCTTCTTTATTAGCAAAAACTTCTACACCTATTTGTTGCCCCAATACCTGTAATTGTTCAATAGCTGCTGGGCGATACACGTCGCAAGCTACCATTAAAGGATTTTTACCTTTTTTAGTTTTTAAGTAATTGGCTAACTTACCAGTAAACGTGGTTTTACCGCTACCTTGTAAGCCACTCATTAAAATAATGGTTGGGTTGCCACCCAAATAAATATCTTCTTTAGTGCCTCCCATTAATTGGGCCAGCTCATCGTGCGTTAATTTTACTAATAATTGCCCTGGCGAAACAGATGTTAAAACATTTTGTCCTAAGGCTTTTTCTTTAACGGTATCGGTAAATGTTTTGGCTACTTTGTAGTTAACATCGGCATCTAATAGTGCTTTACGCACTTCTTTTAACGTTTCGGCCACGTTAATTTCGGTTATTTTACCTTGCCCTTTTAATGTTTTAAGGGCTCTATCTAGTTTATCGCTTAAATTATCGAACATTTTATTTGTAATTTTATAGAGTGTAAATTTAAAAAATTATACCGAGTTTTAAAAAGAATAATGCTACATGATAATTTTATACAAATTGCCCTTAACCTTGCTAAACAAGGCTTAGGTTATGTAGCACCAAACCCTATGGTAGGTTGCGTTATTGTAAAAAATAATGTTATTGTTGCCCAAGGCTATCACCAAAAATATGGCGAAGCCCATGCCGAAGTAAATGCCATTACTAATTTAAGTAGTAGTATTAATCCACAAGATTGCACCATTTACGTGACGTTAGAACCCTGTTGCCACTTTGGTAAAACCCCGCCTTGTGCAGATTTAATTATTAACAAAGGATTTAAAAAAGTAGTAGTTTGTAATTTAGATCCTAACCCCGTAGTAGCAGGAAAAGGCATTGCCAACTTAAAAAATGCGGGTATTGAAGTAATAACAGGTATTTTAGAAAAAGAAGGGCAAAAATTAAACAAACGTTTTTTTACATTTTTTGAAAAAAAACGCCCTTACATTATTTTAAAATGGGCGCAAACAGCCGATGGTTTTATAAGTAAACTTCCCTTACCAAAAAACAGAGCGGATAATAGAATTGGTGATGACGAACAACAACTACAATCGCACACATTACGCGCTAATGAAATGGCAATAATTGTAGGAAAAAATACCGTTTTAAATGATAATTCAACCTTAACCACTCGATTGGTTAATGGTAAAAACCCAATTCGTATTTTTATTGATAAAAATTTAGAAGTGCCCACCAACTTTAATATTTATAATAAAGAGGCTAAAACCATTGTATTTAATAGTATAAAAACGGAAGTAAACCATACTATTGAATATATTAAATTAGATTTTACAAAAAATGTGTTACCGCAAATTTTTAATGCCTTATACAATTTAAAAATACAAAGTGTAATTGTAGAAGGTGGTGCTTTTTTGCTAAATAGTTTAATACAACAAAAATTATTTGACGAAGTAATTGTTTACACACATAAAACTTTAAAATTTGGTAATGGTGTAAAAGCACCCATAATACCAATTAATTTATAATTTAGCAGTTAATAAATGAACCAACGCCAATTATTTTTACAACACGTTGCGCAAACCAGCGATACGCCTTTGTTAGGGGTCGATGTTAATATTGTAACTGCCAGTGGCTGCACATTAACCGATGTAAATGGCAAACAGTATTTAGATGTAATTAGTGGTATTTCGGTAAGTAACGTGGGGCATTGCCATCCAAAAGTAGTAGAGGCCATTAATATACAATCGCAAAAGTTTATGCACTTAATGGTATATGGCGAGTTTAACCAAAGCCCGCAAGTTAAATATGCAAAAGCCTTAACCGATTTATTACCTCCTACGCTAAATTCTGTTTACTTTACTACTAGCGGAAGCGAAGCCGTAGAGGGTGCCGTAAAATTAGCAAAACGTGTTACCAACCGAAGCGAATTAATTAGCTTTACAAATGCTTACCACGGTAGCACACAGGGTGCTTTAAGCCTTATGGGTAGCGAGTTTTTTAAACAAAGTTACCGCCCTTTATTACCTAATATAAAACATTTACCGTTTAACGCTATACCCGATTTAAATCAAATAACATCAAAAACAGCAGCTGTAATTATTGAGTTAATACAAGGCGAGGCGGGGGTTATAGAAGCAGTACCAGAATTTATAACGGCTCTACAAAAAAAATGTAACGAGCATTGTGTTTTGTTAATTGTGGATGAAATACAAACAGGTTTTGGCCGAACGGGAACTTTATTTGCGTTTGAACATTACAACCTTGTACCCGATATTTTAGTAGTTGCAAAAGGGATGGGTGGTGGTTTACCTATTGGTGCATTTATTGCTTCGCAATCCTTAATGAGTTGCCTAAGCAATAATCCTGTATTAGGTCATATTAATACCTTTGGAGGCAATGCCGTTTGCGTAGCTGCCGCACAAGCAACACTAGAAATAATTACAAGCCAACAACTTTATTTAAGAGCTAAAGAAATAGAGTTTATTATTTTAAATCAATTAAAACATCCTTTAATAAAACATATCAGAATAAAAGGTGCCCTTGGCGCTATTGATTTTGGCGATGAAACTTTAAATTTTAAAATTATAAAAGCCTGTTTACAAAATGGTATTATTACCGATTGGTTTTTATTTTGTTCAACAGCTATGCGACTATCGCCTCCATTAATTATTAGTAATAGTGAACTAGAGTTAGCAATCAGTAAAATTTTACAAGTATTAAATACTCTTTAACTCCTCAGGAATTAGGCATACAGGTATCGCATCCATTTTATGCTTATTTGCATGGTGGCGATGAGTGTAAATATTTATTACCGTTTTTTGCCTTGGGTTTAATTCGTAAGTGTGTTTATTGGCAAGATATTCCATGGCCCACTCTAATTCAGGGTAGGTGGCGCCAATTTGGTCTTCATCAGTTCGGCCATCAGCAAATAAACCATCGGTAGGTTTTGCCGTTTGTATAGTTGATACAATACCTAATTCCTTGGCTAATTGGTAAACTTCTGTTTTGTATAAATCGGCAATAGGGCTTATGTCCACACCACCATCGCCATATTTTGTAAAAAAGCCAACTCCAAAATCTTCTACTTTATTGCCAGTACCTGCCACTAATAATTTATGAGTAGTGGCAAAAGCATAAAGGCTTGTCATTCTTAATCTGGCACGGGTATTGGCCATACTTAAAAAATCATTTGTAATGTTTGGTGGTAGTGTTTTTTCAAATACTTCTAAGCTAGCTGTTAAATCTACGGTTTGACTTTGCACGTTGGTAAATTTGGCTTTAAGCCAAGCAATATGTTCGGTACTTCTATCCAACTCAGTTTTAAATTGCCTAATAGGCATGTTTAAAACTATTACTTGCTTGCCTGTTAAGGCACAAAGGGTGCTTGTAACGGCGCTATCAATACCTCCACTAATGCCAATTACAAAACCATTAGTGTTTGAGGCAGTGCTATAGTTTTGTAACCAATTTACAATATGAGTTATTACTAATTTAGAATTCATTGCCTTTTTTTAGTCACATCGTTATATGTTTTTAAATTTATTTTTTTTTCGCAAAAATAATTACATCTTTTTTACTTTGCCAATGGTAACCTAAATGAAAAGGTAGTTTGCCTACCGTTAAACTGTCTCTGTGAAAGGCTTCCTTTAAAGGTTTTTGCAGAATTAAATATGGAAAATCTTTAACGGGTTGCGAGTACTGACCATATAGTTTTATATTAAATTTTTTACCTTCTTCAAAATATTTAAAAGGTATGCCCGTATCATCTTGTATAATTGTAGCCGAATTTTTTAAAATTAAGTTACGCATATTTGCCATAAAATTTGCATGTAATAGATACGACGCGCTTTTAATATACGTAATACAATTATTGGTTTTACTTTTTATGTATTTATAAAAAATAGTAGTGTCGTTAAATAATTTATTACTTACATCATACTTAAAATAATACACCGATTTTTGTTTACCTTCTTGTAAAAAATCAATTTTAACACCAAAGGGTTTATATTCTGCACTTTTAAACTCGTAACTTACTTCGCTTACACTATCTTGCTTATAACGTATTAAATAGTTTATATTTAAAATTTGGTTACCCGATTTTTTTATAAAAAATGCTAATACTGGCAATAGGCCGTTTACTTTTTGTGATTGAAAATCTTTTAGCATTTTTTGCGTTATGAAATAACTTTTAGAAAAAATATCGCCTAATGATTTTTTAAAATCTTGTTCATAATCCAAAGCCTCGCCTGCTTTAAAGGTACTAAGTTCGGGTAACTTACCTACTGGCTCTAAACCCAACATAATGTATTGATCAGCATTTGGAAAAAAAGCATTTGCCGTTAAATAATCGGGTCCACTAAAGGGATAAAAAACGGTGGTAGATTGGATGTTTGATGTTTCAAACTCTTTTCGTCCCCATTTTTTCATGGCCTGCAGGCGGTTACGCTCTAACTTTTTCCAACTACTATCAATAAATGTTACGTGTTTTGCCCAGGCAAGGGTATCAAATAAATAATTTAAATCGTTGGCTTGTGCTTTATCGCCGCATAACACAGCGGTAATGTTGTTAAACTTATTATTTACATTTAGTGTTGGCGAGTTTGTAGTTGTTGTAAAAGTATCTTTTTTAAGTGTTAGACTATCTTTTTTTATGGCTACTAGTTGTGTTTGGTTATTTTTAGTAGCAGTGGCATTACTACAGCTTGCAAAAAAAATTACCAACCAAAAAAACAAAAATAAGTGTTTTATCATGGCGCAAAAGTAGCAAAATAGCTGTAATTAAAAAAAGCGTTTCAATTTGAAACGCTTTTTTATTTAATTTATTTTGTAAAAGTTACTTTTGTTTAAAGCCTATTAAAATTACAGCGCAACCTGAGCCAGGGTTTTTATTGGCATCTAATTGAGCTTCAATAATGGTTTCTAAAGTTGATTTTACTTTAAAATCCCAAAATGGTGCATTTTTTTGATTACGGTTTGTAAATAATAAATGGCGGTCTTGGTCATAAATATTAAATACTAAATTACCATCATTAGTACCACTACAAGCGGCAATACGGTAAGTTGTTTCGCCAAAAAAAGTGGTATGAAACTCAGCTGTTTCTTCTGAGTTTAATAATAAAGCGCGGTATTGCTGCCCATCAGATATGAAGGTAGAAATGATATGCTTAGCACAAATATTTGCAATGGTATCGCATTGTGCAGTAGCTTGGTTAAAACAAACTGTTGAAACAACAAACGATAGGGCTAAAATAATTTTTTTCATATTAATATTATTGTGTATTAAGATTGTGTGTTGTTAGTTATTTTGTTTCTAATTTCTTTTATTTTTTCGCTAATTTGAGTGATTTGCTCAGCAGTAACTATAACCTCAGTAGTGCTATTTATATAAGTAAGGTGCTTAGTGGTATCTGTTGTAGGTTCTACAAAGGTATATTTAAACTGTATGCCTTCGTATACTTTAGCTAAATCCACTAATTGTTTTGTTAATTCAATAACTTCGGCATTTGAATTACTTCCTAATATTTTAACTAAGCTTGTTAAGGTTTGTTTTTGCTCTGCTATACGGTATTTAATATCGTTATTAGGTTTGCTTTTGTAAGCCATAGTACTAAAATATAAACTCTCAATCCAACCACCCGTTAAAATTAAGCTACTTACATCACTACGTTGGTTGCTTTTTAAATACGCATCGCTACTGCGGTAAGCAATACCCACTAATACCATCATACTATCTTTGTTAGTCATATTTTTTTGTATGCGCTCCATTGTAGCAGCATCAAAAGCTGCGCTAATACCTAATTTATCGGCCAATTGTTTTACCGAACCTAAATAGCCAATAGCATCTTGCGTTTGGTTGTATAATGATACGTAACCTAAATCAGCACCATAAATACCTAAATTTAATGAGCGGGCATAATCCGTGCTAAAAGTATTTACTTTGTTAGAAGCGTTTAACACACTTTTATCATACGTAACACCACTTTTTTGAATTAATAAAGCCGTTTGTATAGGCGATGGGACGCTAAATAGCTCACCACTAATATTAAATTGAGTAGTTTTAATTGTATCTGCAACATCAACAATTTCTTCTTTTTTTTCTTCGGTTTTATTACCACATGAAGTTAGTATGCTGGAAGCAACAGCAAATGCTATTAAATAGTTGTTTGACATAGTTTTTATTATTTTCATCGACAAAATAAGGCTGTTTAAAGACTGAATTTAAAGCGCAAGTAAGCAAAAATTAATGAACTACACAAATATTTAATTAACACATTTAAGCATTAAATTGTTAAAAACATTTTTTAGTTTTTTTAATAAATAAAAGCCTACTTTTAAGCCACAATTAACATTTAATTTACAATGAAAAACATTACAGTTATAGGCAGTGGCACCATGGGTAACGGCATTGCACACACCTTTGCACAATTTGGCTTTACCGTTAGTTTAGTTGATATTAGCGAAACAGCCTTACAAAAAGCAATAGCTACCATTACCAAAAATTTAGATAGACAAGTACAAAAAGGCAGTATTACCGAAGATGTAAAACAAACTACCTTAAAAAATATTAGCACCTTTACCGACATTACTAAAGCCACGTCTGTAGCCGATTTAGTGGTAGAAGCCGCAAGCGAAAATGTTGATATTAAACTTAAAATATTTAAACAGTTAGATGAAATTTGCCCATCGCACACCATTTTAGCTAGTAATACATCTTCTATTTCAATAACTCAAATTGCTGCCATAACAAAGCGCGCCGATAAAGTAATTGGTATGCACTTTATGAACCCTGTGCCCGTTATGAAACTAATTGAAGTTATTAGAGGCTACTCTACCAGCAACGAGGTGTGTAATTTAATAATGGAAACTTCTAAAAAATTAAATAAAATACCCGTTGAAGTAAACGATTACCCCGGCTTTGTGGCAAATAAAATTTTAATGCCAATGATTAACGAAGCCATTATTACCTTATACGAAGGTGTAGCAGGCGTTGAAGAAATTGATACTGTAATGAAATTAGGAATGGCACACCCTATGGGCCCCTTACAATTAGCCGATTTTATTGGTTTAGATGTGTGTTTAAATATTTTAAGAGTATTGCAAGATGGTTTTGGTAATCCAAAATATGCTCCTTGCCCCTTATTAGTTAATATGGTAGCCGCTGGGCATTTGGGTGCTAAAACAGGCAAAGGTTTTTACGATTACAGCCTTGGCGGTAAAGATTTAATTTTAGCAGAGAGATTTAAAAAACAAAGTGAATTAGTGTAATTTTTTTGGATACATCCTATAAAAATATTTTATCTATCGAATATCCCAACATACCAAGTGCTGGGGTGTATTACTTTAATACCAGCAGTGGTTTGCGTTATGAAGTAAGGTTTGGGCGATTGCAAGATAATATTTTGCATGCCAATATTGTATTTGGCGTAGTAAACGATGAGTTTGAAGGCGAAGAATATGTAGCTACCAACCGTGGCGAAGTATATCAAGTAATGAATACCATTGTTGAAATTGTAAAAAATTACATGATAGAACACCCAAAAGTAAACATTTACGAATTTAATGCTGTTGGGCGCGATGATGAAGATGATAGTAAAGAAAATGCCCGTATGCTTTTGTATCGCCGCTTTTTACCAAAAATATTTACACAGGGTTGGAAATTTAAAATAGATGGCAATTTTGCTTTGGTTACTACTTTATAATACTAAAGCATAAAATAATGCTTACCATACAACATACAAAAAACTTTAGAATTGAAAAACCAAGCATTGTTACCATTGGTACCTTTGATGGAGTACATTTAGGCCATCAAAAAATAATAAATAAGTTACAACTTTTAAAACAAAACTTAGGCTTAAGCACCGTTGTATTAACCTTTGCACCACATCCACGTAAAATTTTATTTCCGCACCAAACCGATTTAAAATTAATTACTTTGGTGGATGAGAAATTAGAATTACTTAAACAACATAAGGTTGATGTTTCTGTAGTTTATCCGTTTGATATTGCTTTTTCACAATTAGATGCCGAAGAATACATTAAAACTATTTTAGTAAAACAACTTAATGTTAAACATTTAGTAATTGGTTACGACCATAAATTTGGTAAAAACAGAGAGGGTACAATTGAAACCTTAAAACAATTTGCTACAAAATATAATTTTACGGTTGAAGAAATTAGCGCTAAAGACATTGATGCCGTAAACATTAGTAGCAGTAAAATACGCCACGCCGTTGACGAAGGCAATATGCAATTAGCATACGATTATTTGGGGCATTATTTTTTTATAAATGCACAGGTTATTAAAGGTAAACAACTAGGCCAAACCATTGGCTACCCTACTGCTAATTTAAAAATAACCGATGATGACAAACTAATACCTAAAAATGGAGTATATTTAGTACAAGCCACAGTACAGGGTCAAAATTACTTTGGGATGATGAACATTGGCACAAACCCAACCGTAACCAGTACTTTAAATTTAAAATTAGAAGTTAATATTTTTAATTTTAATGCCGATATTTATACTAAACCCATAAAAATAAAATTTGTTAAACGTATTAGAGATGAACAAAAATTTAATACCTTAACTGAATTAATTGCACAATTGCATTTAGATAAACAAACCTGCTTAGCCATTATTAAAAATGAAAAATTATAAAATAATACTGTTGTTTTTATTTTTTAGTAGCTATTTTTTAGCGCAAGTACCTTTATTAGATTCTTTAACATTGGCAACTTATAATGAATATACTGACTTAGCAGAAGCTCTTAAAAACCCTAACGATGTTATAAAACTAACGCTTCGTAAAAAAAAAATTAAACAGTTTCCAAAAGAAATTTACCAATTTAAAAACTTACAGTATTTAGATTTAAGTAAAAATTCCTTTAAAGAGTTACCCGATTCTATTAATTTATTTAAAAATTTACAATTTTTAATCATTAGTCGAACAGGTATTGAAACTTTACCTGCTAGTTTTGGTGATTTAGAAAATTTAAAATACTTAAACCTTAATCAAAACGAAATTTATAAACTGCCCTACTCTTTTGGCAAACTTACAAAATTAGAATATGCCGATTTGTGGAGCAATAACTTAAGTTATTTCCCCGAATCGTTAAAAAACTTAACGCTACTAAAATCAATGGATTTGCGTAATATTCTTATTCCACAACTTAATCAAGATAACATACAAGCTTTACTTCCAAAAACAGTTATTTATTTTAGTCCGCCCTGTAGGTGCAGTTGGTAGTGTATTTACCAACTTTTTTTAATTCTCTTAATAAACTTTACTCAACCGTTACACTTTTTGCTAGGTTACGTGGCTGATCTACATTACAACCACGCATTACAGCAATGTGATACGATAGTAACTGCCAAGGTATTACAGATAGTATGGGTACTAATAATTCGTCCGTTTCAGGTATTTCAATAACATAATCGGCTACTTGTTTTACTTCTTTATCACCAGAAGTAACCACCGCAATAATTTTGCCTTTACGTGCTTTTACTTCTTGTATGTTACTGACTACTTTTTCGTAATTAGCACCTTTAGTAGCAATTACAAATACGGGCATTTCTTCGTCAATTAAAGCAATGGGGCCGTGTTTCATTTCTGCTGCTGGATAACCTTCGGCATGTATGTAACTGATTTCTTTTAATTTTAAAGCGCCCTCTAAAGCAACCGGAAACGATACGCCACGCCCTAGGTACAAGGCATTGCTCGTATCTTTGTATTGAAATGCAATTTCTTTTAATTTGCTATTTAATTTTAAAACCTCTTCTATTTTTGTAGGCAAGGCTTCTACTTCATATAAAAATTGGCGAAAACGACTTTCGGATAAAGTACCACGTGCCTTTGCCATTTCTAATGCCATTAAGGTAAGTACTGTTACTTGTGCTGTAAATGCTTTGGTAGAAGCTACGCCAATTTCGGGGCCAGCGTGTGTGTAACTACCACCATGGGTTGCACGGGCAATGGAAGAACCTACTACATTACAAATCCCTAAAACAGTAGCTCCTTTTGATTTTGCTAATTCAATAGCCGCTAAAGTATCGGCCGTTTCACCACTTTGCGAAATAGCAATTACAATATCATCTTGGTAAATGATAGGATTACGGTATCTAAATTCCGATGCGTATTCAACCTCTACAGGTACTCGTGCTAATTCTTCAAAAATATATTCGCCCACTAAACAGGCGTGCCAACTGGTACCACAGGCTACAAAAATAATACGTTTTGCTTTTTCAAATTTCTTTTTATGTTCGTCCACCCCACCTAATTTAATTTCGCCAGCACTTGCATTTAAACGCCCACGCATACTATCTAATACCGAACGAGGTTGTTCGTATATTTCTTTTAGCATAAAGTGTGGGTAACCTCCCTTTTCAATCGATTCAAGTTCTAAGGTTAACTCTTGAATAAATGGTGTAATTTCTTTATCTTTTAAATTGCGAATTTTTAATTCTTCGCCACGGCGTAACGATGCTACTTGTTCATCTTCTAAATACACTACATTTTTTGTGTATTCAATAATGGGAGAGGCATCGCTGGCAATAAAAAAATCATCTTCGCCAATGCCAATAACCATAGGGCTACCTTTTTTAGCGGCTACTAAAACATTAGGGTCATTTTTATCTAATACCACAATGGCATAAGCCCCAATTACTTGTTTTAGGGCCGTTTGCACAGCTACACTTAATTTACATTTTTCGTGTAGTTGTACTTCTTCTATTAAATGTATTAAAACTTCGGTATCAGTTTGCGATAAAAATGTGTGTCCGCGTTTTGTTAATCCCGCTTTAATAGAGGAATAATTTTCGATAATGCCATTATGTATCATTACCAAATTTTTGCTTTGCGAATAGTGTGGGTGCGAATTAACATCGTTGGGTTCGCCGTGGGTAGCCCAACGCGTATGCCCTATACCAATGTTGCCAGTGGTATCTGCATCCTTTACATACTCTAACAAATCGCTAACTTTACCTTTGCGTTTATATACATTTAAATTGCCTTTTTTATCAAGCATTGCAACGCCGGCGCTATCATAGCCACGGTATTCTAAACGTTGTAAACCTTTAATTAAAATAGGGTAAGCCTCGCGGTTACCAATATATCCTACAATTCCACACATAAAAATTACTTAAAAAATTTTAATAAAATTACAACTTTTTACTTAGCATTTATAATAAAAATTTACAAAATATGTTACATTTATTAAGTGTTAAACTAAACTTTCAATAGCTGTGCATACACCATTTTCACATACATAGCATTTTAATCTATCTTTAAAAATATAAGGTTTGTATATAGATTTACCCAACAACATGCGTAAACATTCTTGTACACCCTCAATAATACTGGGGTGTGGATGCATCATATCGGCCAACTCTTTTATGCCTTGGTTGGTGTAAATTAAATAGGCAACGGCTTGTATGGCACTACTGGCATGTTCGCCTACCACACGCATACCTAAAATGCGCATACCATTATCGTTGGTAACAATAATTTTAAAAAAACCTTGTGTTTTACGCATAGCAATGGCACGGGCATTTGTTGTAAAATCTAACTTTACTACTTTGTGTGCAATGCCTTTGGCTACACACTCTTGCTCGCTCATACCTACGGCGGCTACCTCGGGGTTTAAAAACATAATGGTACTAATGTTTTTATACGATAAAGGTTTAATAGTAGGGCCAAACATTCGCACTACAGCATGGCGGGCTTCGCGCTCGCCCACGTTTACAAGCGCTACCTCGGTAGTTACGTCTCCCGCAACATATATATTACTAATGTTAGTTTGTGTATCATCGTCCCAAATACAACCGCGTTCGTTAAGTTTAACGTCGGCATTTTGTAAACCAATATTTTCAACATTTGCTACACGCCCTATAGAAATTAAGGCTTTATCAACAGTAAAGGTTTGTGAGGTGCCATTTTTATAATCTAGTTCGTATTCTACTTTATTATTAATAATCTCCATGCGTTTAAGCGAAGCACCTGAATGCACATGGGCATTGTTTGTTTCTAAATTATGTTTAATAACATTGGCTACATCTTCGTCTTCAAAGGGTAAAATACGATCGGCTTTATCAATTAAACTCACTTTAGTAGTGCCAAAGCCCGAAAAAATAGTGGCAAACTCGCAACCAATAACCCCAGCACCTAATACTACCATGCTTTTTGGAAATTGGGTAAAGTTTTTAATACCATCGCTGGTTACAATTATTTTTTCATCTACGGTAATGTTAGCGGGTATGCGTGGCCTACTACCGGTGGCTATTAATATAAATTTAGCACTAACTGTTTTTTGGGTACCGTCATCTTTTTTAATATCTACGGTATGTTTATCTTTTAAAGTGGCAGTACCTTTTTCGTAAAAAAGTAAGCGATTGTTCTGCTTTTGAAGTAACTGTAAATGTACGGTGGCTTGTGTTTTGCGTTCAAAAACAGCTTCGTTTACAATTTTAGAAATAGAATCGAAAGAGGGTGTATAATTGGGTATTAAGTCTCTAATAGATTGTGCTTTTAAGGCTTGCTCCCAAAGGGTTTTAGATGTTAAAACACCATTGTAAATTCCTGCACCACCAATTTTATTTTTTTCAATTAACAGTACTTTTTTTCCAAAATCAATAGCACGCATAGCCCCAGCATATCCACTTGGGCCACCACCAATTACAATAAGGTCGTAATGTTCCATAAAAATTAAATTTTAAAATTACGAATTATAATTTAATACCCTATTTAAGCAGTAAATCAACACTATTTAACATAAGTTTAGTAATTGTGTCAGTTGTTTTACAATTTTATTATAAATGAATTATTATTTTTAGCAATTAATACTAACGCCTTTAAAATTAAATTAATAGATATGAAAAAATTATTCCTCCTAATTTTGCTTTTTGTTTTAAAACTATCAGCACAAGAAACGCCTGTTACTTGGCAATTTGAAACTAAAAAAGTATCTGATTGTGAATATGATTTAATTTTTAAAGCTACCGTAAAAGAAGGCTGGCATTTATACTCGCTTAAAAAAACCGAAGGCGATGGCGCACCCAACCCCACTGTATTTAAATTTACCAAAAGTAAAGATTACGAATTGATAGGCGCCGTTAAAGAAAGTAAAACTAAAACCGATTTTGATAAAGATTTAGAGTTAACTACTATTTATCACGAGCATACAGGCAGTTTTACCCAACGTATAAAATTATTAAGTGGAGGCGCCATTAAAATTACGGGTAAATACGAGTTTCAAACCTGTAGTAAAGGGGTATGTGTGTTTCCGCCGCCCGATAAATTTCAATTTGATTTACAAGGCTCTAATACCTGCGCAACTAATATTGGTACCGCAGCTACTGAAAGTTTAACACTAGATACCAGTAGCGTTGCTAATTTACCAAACACTAACATGACTGTTGATACGAGTAAAAATGTAAATCAAGCACAGGTTTCAGAATCAAATGTAACACCTACCGAAACTAAAAGTGAGTGTAACCCCTGGGATACTTTACTAATAGGATTAATTGCTGGTTTTGGTGCAGTATTAATGCCGTGTATTTACAGTTTAATTCCGTTAACGGTTTCTTTCTTTTTAAAACAAAGCGGCAGCAGGGCCAAAGGCATAAGAAATGCTGTGCTGTATGGTTTATTTATTATTTTAATTTTTGATATTTTAACCATGGGTATTACCGTTATATTTGGCCCCACTGCGCTTAGTAATATTGCCACTAATACAGGTTTAAATATCTTTTTCTTTTTACTATTTGTTGTTTTTGCTTTATCGTTTTTTGGTTTGTTTGAAATTACTTTACCAAGTGCATTTGCTAATAAATTAGATGCCAAAGCTGATAAAGGGGGCATTATGGGATTATTTTTTATGGCGGCAACCTTAGTGGTGGTTAGCTTTTCGTGTACCGCTGGCTTTATGGGAGGTTTAATCACGGCAGTGGCAAAGGGCGAAGGTTATTTATGCCCTATTGTAGGTTTTACAGGCTTTGGTACAGGTATTGCCCTACCATTTATGTTGTTTGCATTTTTCCCATCCTGGTTAAAAAACCTACCAAAATCGGGTGGATGGATGACTACTTTTAAAGTAGTAATAGCGTTTATTGAATTAGCTTTAGCTATTAAATTTTTAGCCAATGCCGATAATGTTAATAATTGGGGCTTTATAAAACGTGAGGTATTTATTGCTTTATGGATTGGTATTTTTGCCATGCTCTCGTTATATTTATTAGGTACATTTCGCACCTCGCACGATGATCCACCATCGCATTTATCGGTGGGTAGAATTTTATTTGCCACTATATCGTTAAGCTTTACTATTTATTTAATACCAGGGCTTTGGGGCGCACCTTTACGTTTAATAGCCTCGTTTCCTCCTCCTCACCATTATTCTGAATCGCCAAGTGGCTTTGGTGGGCATGGTACTGAAGGAACAACTACTGCCTCTAATTCAAATACTGAAGAAGGTAAGTTAGAAGCCTTACGCGTTGTTGGCCCCGAGGGATTAATGCTGTTTAAAGACGATTATGATAATGCGTTAAAATATTCTAAACTTGTAAATAAGCCTTTGTTTGTTGATTTTACAGGCAATGCTTGCGTTAATTGCCGTTTAATGGAAAATAATATTTGGAGCAAACCCACTGTTTTAAAATATTTAAAAAACGATGTGGTTATTGTTTCGTTATATGTGGATAGTAAAGTAGATTTACCTAAAGCCGAACAAAAAGAAGTGTTTTGGTTTGGCAAACAACGTACTCTTGAAACCTATGGTGAAAAATGGGGCTATATGCAAACTACAAAATACAACAGTAGTTCGCAACCACAATATGTGATAATAGATGCTGCTGAAAAAACCATAAGCAATGGCACTAAAGGTACCGAGTTAGATGAAGCCATTTTTGCAGATTGGTTGGCCAAAGGCATTGGTAGTTATAAAAAGTAATGTCATTTACTTTTTACCTATTTATGGGTTGGTAATCGATTTTAATTTATATTTTTGCGCTTCGTAAAAATATAAATTAAAATTTACCCATGAGAAAACTAATAAGCGTCACTTTATTATTACTTACAATTACGGTTATTGCTCAGCAATCTGCTAAAAAAGACACGAGTTATTGGAAAAAATCGGGTTTTTTTGGTGTTAATGCAAGCCAAACAGCGCTCAGTAATTGGCAAGGTGGTGGGCAAAATAATGTGGCTCTTAATACTATTTTAAATGCTGAAGCGGTTTATACAAGAGGTAAACACTCGTGGTTAAGTAAAATAGATGCGCAGTATGGCGTTATTAAACCTGGCGATGCTAAATTGTTTCGTAAAAACATTGACCAATTATTTGCCCTTAGTAAATATAATATTGATGCCTTTAGTAAGTACTGGTTTTATGTTGGGCAAGGCGATTTTAGAACGCAATTTTCGCCCGGCTATAATTATGTAAGCGATACCATTTCGGGCCCAGCTACTGCCGATTTTATGTCGCCAGCCTATATTCAATTAGCTATAGGTTTAGATTATAAACCTACTAATTATTTTTCGGCAACATTTGCGCCAATTGCTGGTAAAATTACTATTGTAAACCGCCAATATTTGGCTGATGCAGGAGCGTATGGGGTGCAAAAAGCAACTACTAATACAGCGGGCGATACTATTATTACACATGGTAAAAAAATACGTTATGAGTTTGGAGGACGAATAATTTTAAAGTTTAAAAAAGATATATTTAAAAATGTAAATTTAGATTCGTACTTAGATTTATTTTCTAATTATGCACACAACCCACAAAATATAGATGTGGTGTTTAACAACCTACTTACTTTTAAAATAAATAAATATTTTACTGCTAATTTTATTTCGCAAATGATATACGATGATGATATTATTATTAAACGCGATTGGAATAAAGATGGCCTGTACACTAACCCCAACGATATTAATGGGCCACGGGTGCAATTATTAACAACCATTGCCATAGGGTTTGGGTATAAGTTTTAACGAATGATTACTCGTCTTTAAAAAAACTTAATTTCCGTAAATCAATTATTTGAATATTACGATAATAAAAACTTATAATTTCGGGATATTTATATCCTAATTTACTCATGCGCATGGCCCCTTCTTGGCACATACCTAAACCATGCCCAAAGCCGCGACCTTTAAAAACAATGGTGTCTTTCGTTAATTGGCTAATAGAAAAGTAAGTAGATTTTAATTGTAAATCTAATCTCACATTTTTTAAAGGTACTTTGCTTGAGTTGCATTCTAAAAAGTATTTTCTTTGGTCTTGTTTAAAATTAATAGCGGCATTTTTTGCTTCATCATTTTCTATTGGATAATTATGCTTTATTTTTAAATACTTAAGCCAATCATCTATAAGCATTTTGCGTTCCCATTTACTGTTAGGCATTTTAATGCTAAAACTATCGTTTACACTTCGTAAATAAGTGGTTTTGGCTCCCCACACATCTTCGCTATTAGCAGTTTGCCCACCGCTGTTGCTGTGAAAAGCTGCTATTATTAGGTTTAAATTTTCATCTACCACTACTTTACCTTTTGTATCTTCAATAGCCGTATAAATACTAAAATCTTTAGGTTTGCCATAATAAGCTTGGCAGTGCACTTGGTCACACAAACTAAAGCCTTCGGTAACGTGTTTGTTTATATGCGCTAAGGCAAAGGTGCGGGCTAAAATAGCTTGTACTTTATAAAACTCAAGGGTGGATTTGCTTCCCGCTTCCGCTTCGGTAACGCCAGCAATGTAATTATCTAAAATAACTTCGTTCAATATGCGAATATAGCCATCGCTTACCCCAAAGCTTAAATTGTTTTGATAGATGCGTGCTTTTCTATCAGGGTTAATAAGCTTAACTTTTAATTCGCAAAGGTCATCGCCCGTAAATTTTATGTATTTAAAAGTACCAATAAATTTTTCGTTTTGTTTTAGTTCAATACTATCGCCTTTTAGATTAAATTTAAAAATGCTTTCGCCTGTGGTTTCGGTAATTAAGCTACCATCGGCCATAACTTTATAACTGCCCGCATTAGCATTAACCTGCAACGCGTTTAATTTTAAATTAGTATATATTTTAATTTGTAAATTTTCGGCAATAATAAAAAACGACGAAAATGTAATTAGTACTACTGTTATCAGCAGACTAAAAAACACTATTTTTTTAAATAACGATGTTGTTTTATTTAGCACAAAAGCTAAGTTATGCCTATTGCTTATACTATTTTTAAGTTTTTGTAATAGTTTTAAGCGATGTAATGTGAAGAACGTCATGTAAAACCTACACTCCTTAGGCTATAAAAAAACAAACCACATAAAAACATAGTTTTCTTCTAAAAATAATATAATGGTAAATATATTCAAAGAACTGAAGCTATACTTTAGTTTGCTATATCAAGCTCCATATCTATACTATTAAAAAAGTCCTATGTACCTACGTGTTTTTAAAAATTAACCTCAATAAATAATACCTGTTAGTATTAATTATAATTAATACCATAATATTTTTTAATTTTAAGAACTTTATACCTTAAAAAAACAATGTACATTTTAATTGCCGATAGTGGGTCAACCAAAACAGATTGGGTATTGTTGCAAAACAGTAAAGTTATTAAACACATAAAAACAATTGGGTTTAACCCCTATTTTCAAAGTAAAGACCAAATTAGTTTAGAAATTACCAATAACCTAAAGCCTTATTTAGCCGAGTACTTAAACCACATTACTACCTTGCATTACTATGGCGCAGGCTGCTCAACGTTTGATAATTGCTCGTTATTAGAACATACCTTAACCAATACTTTAAACATTCCAAAAATAAATGTATCGCACGATTTATTAGCTGCCGCACGTGCTTTGTGTAAAAAAGAATGGGGCATTGCCTGCATTTTAGGCACAGGTAGTAACAGCTGTTTATACAACGGCAAACACATTATAGAAAACGTGCCATCGGTGGGGTATTTGTGGGGCGACCACGGAAGCGGTGCACAAATAGGTAAGTTTTTTATACAGCATTATTTTGATGATAATTTGCCAACGGATTTAAAAACGGCTTTTCAAAAACAAGGTTTTAACCGCGAAGAAATTTTAAACAATGTTTACAAAAATCCAATGCCCAGCAAGTATTTAGCTACCATTAGTTTGTTTGTAGAACAGCACAAACAACATGCTTTTATACAACAATTACTATACAATTGTTTTGATTCGTTTTTTAAACAACAGGTAATTAAATATACCAATGCTACAAATTATAAAGTAAGCACCGTGGGTTCAATAGGCTATTATTATAAAGATTTAATTGCCAAAGTAGCTTTGGATAATGGTTTTGAAATGGGTAAAATAATACAATCACCTATCGAAGGTTTAATAGAATACCACTCGTAACCTAATTATGATTTATGTTTTAATACCCCTTACCGCTTTAATAGCCTCGTTTTTAACTTTTTTTTCGGGCTTTGGTTTGGGTACTATTTTACTACCCGTTTTTGCTATGTATTACCCCTTGCCCATTGCTATTGGTTTAACGGCTTGTGTGCATTTATTAAACAATGTATTTAAATTAGGCTTGGTATATAAATTTATAAATTGGCCATTGGTTTTAAAATTCGGTTTACCCTCCACCCTTGCTGCTTTTTTTGGTGCGTATTTATTAAAAAAATTGGGCGGCATTAATTTACAAATAGCAAATTACAACTGTTGTTATACCCATTTTAATATTACTTGGCAGGGTATAATAGTAGGCTTTGTAATTATTTTATTTTCTATTATCGAATTATCTAAAAAATTATCTGCCATTACCTTTCATCAAAAATACTTGCCCTTGGGTGGCGTATTAAGTGGTTTTTTTGGTGGCTTTAGTGGGCACCAAGGCGCTATACGTAGTGCCTTTTTATTACGTATAAACTTATCAAAGCAAAGCTACATTGCTACAGGCGTGGCAGTAGCCTGTATGGTAGATGTAATGCGCTTGAGCCTTTACAGTAATTTTGCTGTTTTAAAACAAAACCAAACTAATTATGTAGTAGTAATACTAGCTGTAGTTTGTGCATGGCTAGGAGCTTTTGTGGGCAATAAATTATTTAAAAAAACAAGCCTCACTTTTTTTAAATGGTTAGTAGGTATTTTTATGCTAAGCATGGGCCTGTTAATTGGTATTGGAGTGGTGAGTTAGTTACTCTTTTATTATCTTAACGGATTGTGAAAGTTGTTTCCAAACGTGTAACAGCCAACTTTAAGAGTTACCCTGTACAAAAACAAAAATGCTAAGGCAAAACAAATAAGTATATGCCAAAAACAGAGTGGCTTATAGTAATAACAAAAAAATTAGGGCCATAGTAAATACGGTAGTAGTAATATACTGTAAAAAAGGTTTGCATTGGTTAAACAAAGGCTTTAACTTTAAAATCTTATTACATGCAAAAAAAATTATTAATACTAAGTTTTATTGAGGGGGCAGTTGTAATGGCTGCCGAATTGTGTGGTGCTAAATTATTGGCGCCTATTTTTGGCAGTAGTTTATATGTTTGGGCATCGGTAATGGGTATTACCTTGGGGGCTTTGGCCAGTGGCTATTTTTATGGTGGTTGGTTAAGCGATAAAACCAAACACCCTCAAAAAAAATTAGCACAAATTTTATATTTAGCCGCTTTATTTGTAGTACTAATGCCAGTATTAAGCTACTATGTTATACCACGTATTTCGTACTTGCCATTTTTAATGGGTGTAGTTATTAGCACCTTAACCTTATTGTTTTTACCAGTGTTTTTTTTAGGCGCCACCTCACCCCTATTTATTTTATTACAAACAAAAGCCACCACATCTGCCGGTAAAGCAAGTGGCACAGTATACGCCATTAGTACAGCAGGTGGCATTTTTGCCACTTTTTTATGCGGCTTTTATGTAATACCTACTCTTGGTTTAAATATGTGTTTAATGGTATTTGCCATTTTACTGTTTGCCATTACCCTATTTGTTTTTAAACCCTTTAAACCCACGCAACTAATATTATTTGCAGGTTTAATGTACTTAAACTTACAATTTACCTTTAAAAATAATGCCATTACCTACAGTGCCGATAGTATTTTAGGGCATTTACAAGTAAAAACCATTGTAGGGCAAAATACCGATTCTGTTACACTATTAACCATAAATAATATTGTACAAACCGAAATGAATTGCAGCACAAAACAATCGGTTTCAAGCTATGTAAGCTTGTTAGATAGTTTAATTCCTCCTTCAAAAAATACACAACCCGCTTTAGTATTAGGTTTGGGCGGGGGTTTAACCGCAAATGTATTGTGTGCAAAAAACTACGCTGTTGATGGCGTTGAATTTGATGACCGAATTATTACCGTAGCTAAAAAATATTTTTATTTAAACCCAAGCGTAAATACTATTTGTGCCGATGCCCGTTATTTTTTAAACCATTGCACAAAAAAGTACTCTATAGTGTTGGTAGATGTGTTTAAAGCCGAAGAACAACCCAGCCACTTGCTAACCCTACAAAGCCTTAAGCAATTAAAAAACAATTTAAACCCTAATGCCCTTTTTTTAATTAATTGGCATGGCTATGTTAACGGCACTATAGGCATAGGCACTACCATATTAAAAAACACCTTACAAAAAGCAGGGTTTAATGTACAATTAACAGCACTTTCCGCCAATCCAAATTACCGCAATATTATTTTTGTAGCCACCTTACAAACCATAAAGCCTTTAAACTATACCCTTAATAACCAAAACCCCATGCCCTGCCAATTAATTAATACCGATAATTTTCCCTTATTAGAAAAATACAATGCCCTAGCCAACAAAACTTGGCGAAGCAACTACTTAAAATATTATCAAAACCTATAGTTTTTACATTTAGCGGATTTAAGTTTTATTTATTACATTTAGCCTGATAAAATAAACTACTATCCCCCTAATAACCATTGCCAATAACACTATATTGTATATGAAAAAACTGCTTTTACTTTTTATTATCTTAAATTATTTTACAACATTAGCTCAAATTACAAACACAGGTAAATGGCGCCGTACCGAAAAAGATTCGTTAGATAATGCCCTTTTACTGTACGACGAAAAAAATTACCTATTAGCCCTACCCATATTTGATAATATTTATAACCATCACCCAAAAGAAGAATTTTTAAAATACAGCTATGGTAAATGCGCCCTTTACCGTGCCGATAAATACGAAGATGCCTACAACTTACTAAGCGAAATATATGCTAAAAATAAAAAAGTACAAGATATACAATACGATTTAGCAAGCGCTGCGCATTATACCGATAAGTTTGACGAAGCCCTAACTCTTATAGATGCTTACCTTATTAACAAACGTACTTCGCCTGAAGGTAAAAAAAATGGAGAACAATTAAAGCGCTACATAAACAATGCTAAATATTTTGTAAGCAAACCTACTACGGCTAAAATTACAAATATAGGTAGCGTTATCAATACATCAGCGGCAGAGTATGTACCAACCATTACGGCCGATGAAAGTATGTTAGTATTTACTTACAGCGGAGAAAAAAGTAAAGGCGGGCGAATGAATGCCTTTTTACAACCCGAAAAAAACGGACAATACACCGAAGATATTTATATGTCGGTAAAAATTAACGATAAATATTCCACCCCTTTTCCACTTGATAGTATTAACACCATTGGTAACGATGCCGCTATTTCGCTGAGCCACGATGGTAATATATTATTTATTTACCGCGATAATGGCGACGACCATGGCGATATTTACCAAAGTAATTTAGTAGGTACAAACTTTAGCACACCCACCAAATTAAAAGGGCAAGTAAACTCGTATTCGTGGGATGGGCATTGCTCCCTATCACCCGATGGGCAACTACTTTATTTTAGTAGCGAGCGTGGGGGTGGTTTTGGTGGACGCGATATTTATAGAGCACAATTAATGGCCGATAGTACCTGGGGTAATATTAAAAATTTGGGCGATAGTGTAAATACTGCTTTCGACGATGATGCCCCTTACATTCACCCCGATGGTGTTACCTTATATTTTAGTAGTAAAGGACGCTCCAGCATGGGTGGCTACGATGTATTTAAAACTTCGATGAGTTTGTTAGATAGTACCTTTAAAAAAACCGAAAACTTAGGTTACCCTATTAATAATACTGGCGATGATAGATACTTTGTATTGTCGGCAGATGGAAAAACAGGCTACTACAGTAGTGCTAAAAAAGGTGGCCAAGGCCTATATGATTTGTATTTAATTGAAACCAACTTTGGCGACCCAAAACCTGCCTTATATATGGTTAAAGGTAAAACCACAAAAAATAATCAAAATGTAGCGGCTAAAATTGTAGTAGAAATAACTTCAAATAATAATAAAATATACAAAACCTTAAAATCAAGTGCCATTACTGGGCAATACGTGGTTATTTTACCACCCAATGCCACTTACAAAATAAAATACAGTTACGATAAAGTGGAGTATAAAAGTATAGATGTTGATGCCTCAAAATTAGTAGGCTATGCCGAAAAAGATGTAGATATTAATTTTGATTTTGCACCCGTAAAAGACACTGTAAAAACCATTGTAACTCCTACTGTGGCAATAACATCCACTGTGGCTGTAGTTACTACTAAAACCCTACAAGTTGTAAAAGATAATTTTGTGCCACGTAATAAAATGCAAGAAAAAATTATGGCCTATGTTGAAAAATATGGCGACATAAGTTACGACGGTTTAGATTTTAGAGTACAAATTGCGGCTTATAAATTCCCAAAAAATTATACTTATAAGCATTTAAAACACTTAGGCAAAGTTGAAAATATATTGTTAGATGATGGTATAACGCGTATAACCATAGGTGGTAAATTTAATACTATTCGTAAAGCTTTTACACATAATAAAAAAGTAGTACTTGCTGGGCAAACCGATGCCTTTGTAACCGCTATTTATAAAGGCAAACGTGTGTATTTAGAAGAGCTAGAAAAAATGGGTATATTTAAATAGATTTTAAGTTGGAATGTTAAAATCAAAAAATAAGTACCGCCATTTTTAATTTTTAATTTATATAATATGCAGTTTCCCGAAACCGAACTTATTCTTACTCCCGAAAACAGAGTGTATCACATTAATCTTAAAGCCGAAGATATTGCCGATGATGTAATTGTGGTGGGTGATCAGCACCGTGTAGCACAAATTTCGGCTCATTTTAGTAAAATAGAATTTAAAACTGAACACCGTGAGTTTGTTACCCACACAGGTATTTACAAAGGTAAACGCATTACCGTATTAAGCACTGGCATTGGCCCCGATAATATTGATATTGTATTAAACGAATTAGATGCGGCCGTAAATATTAATTTACAAACCCGTACTTTAAACCCAAGCCACCGCAGTTTAAACATTATTAGGTTAGGTACTAGTGGCGCCTTACAGGCCGATATTCCAGTAAATGGCTTAGTGGTAAGTTCGCACGGTTTGGGTTTAGATGGTTTATTAAATTTTTATCAAAATTGGCAAAGCATAAACGAAGATGATATTAGCAACACATTTATTAAACATACCAATTGGTTACCAAATTTACCTTACCCCTATTGCGTTAAGGCATCGCCTCAATTATTAACTAAATTTAAACCAGGCAATTTTGTAGGTATTACCGCTACAGCCCCTGGCTTTTATGGGCCGCAAGGGCGCGAAATACGTTTAAAAGCAGCCATGCAAAACTTAAACGAATCGCTTACTAGCTTTAAATTAAATGAGCAGCGCATTACCAATTTTGAAATGGAAACAAGCGCCCTGTATGGTTTAGGAAAGTTACTAGGTCATAATTGCCTTACGGTGTGTGTAATTATTGCCAATCGTGTGCGTAAAGAATTTACCAGCGATTATAAAAAAAGTGTAGAGGTGCTTATTGAAAACTGTTTACACACTTTAAGCAATTAAAATTTAAAAAAGTAAACTAAATAGGTTTGTTATATTGATTTAAGCAATCCCTGTATAGTTTCGTGAGAGCCAATTGGCTTTGAGGTTACTTGTTTTTTATTTAATAGTAACTGCGCAGATGTTGCTTTAAAGCAATATTTAGATCGTTTTTACGTGGTTAACGGCTGTGTACCATGCCCAAATGAGTAGTAATTATATAATATTTCTAACTTAATTCTAATACCAATTTAATAATTCTTCTATTTTTTCCCACTTATTATTTTTTCTTTCATATAAATCAATTTTCCCAACTCCTCCATAAATATCAAACACCTTTATGCGGTCATAAAAACTTAATACAGCATATATTTTAGTTTGATTTTTTTTAGTAATACTGAATATAAAAGGTTCAAGAGCTTGTAATGAATAGTATTTAAATTTAGGTTTAGCATTATTATCTTTTATATTTCTCAAACTATCTTGTATAAAAATAAAATCGTCAATTGCCATGTCCCTAACAAATATTACAGAATCATTATATCTATTAAAATAAATTGCACCCCAATCAGTATATGGATATAAAAAATGATTTATTCCATAAATTTGTTTAAGAACATTTGGTTCAAAATGTCTATTAAATCTTTTTACAATTTCAGGATTATTTTTAAAACGTATTAATGAAAAAGAGCTATTAAAAATGGTAACGTAACACTTACTGACCCTATTTTTAAACGTTAAATCAAATAGCTCTTTTTTATATTCTATACTATCTTTTAAATATTCTATTTTTTGAGCATAAAAAATACTTGAAACTAATATTAAAATGATAACTAAACTTGATTTTTTATTCATTGGTTATTTATATTTAAAACTTAAAATGAAGGAACCACATAATTAACTCCCTAAGAAGTTATGTGTGTTCCTAATTTACCAACCTAATTTCTTTCGTGCCGAAAATTCGAACAGTTTTGGTACTTTTTGTTAAAAATGTGTGGGGCATTTTCCAACCTATCATCTAAAAAGTTTACACCAGGTATTAATTCTCCTCCTACTAGTATGCCTCCTTTTTGTTTTGGATTTAATAATGAAGGCATTCATCCTCTTAGTCTTGTAACTATAAAAAAAACTTACGATTTTTTGCGCTGATTTAGCTCATCTCTAATTTTAGAGGCCATTTCATATTGTTCATCATCTAAAGCGCGTTGTAGCATACTTTGTAATTCTTCGCTACTTTTATCTTTGTATTCTTCTTTTTCGGCACTAAGCACAGTTTCGGTAACTTCGCTTACCGGAGTAGTATCCGTAGTGGCATTAATAGCTACACCCGTTTCATCATCTAACACAATACCTGCACTTTTTAATATAAATTCAAAGGTAAAAATAGGGCAATTAAACCTTACGGCTAAAGCAATGGCATCGCTTGTTCGAGCATCAATCTCTACTTCACGTGTACCATCGTTACATAATAATTTAGCATAAAAAATACCTTCAACCAAGTTATAAATAAGCACTTCGCTCATTTTTACATCAAAGGTATCGGCAAAGGCTCTAAACAAATCGTGGGTTAATGGGCGACTGGGGCTCATTTTTTCTAATTCAATAGCAATGGCTTGGGCTTCAAAGCCACCAATAATAATTGGCAAACGGCGCGTACCAGCGCTTTCGCCCAATACTAATGCATAAGCACCACTTTGCGTTTGGCTATATGATAATCCAACTATTTCTAACCTAACTTTTTTCATTCATTAAACTAACTAAAATACTAAAAATAAATATAACCAATACTACAATTGGTAAATATTTGTGAATTTACATCTTCCTTTTTACCTCTTCCTTTTGCCATTTTAGTATTAGTTTTGGTTAGCTTTAAATTTTTTTAGGGCTTCGGTTAATTTTGGTAATATGGTAAAAGCATCTCCTACAACGCCATAATCAGCCGATTTAAAAAATGGAGCTTCTTTATCGTTATTAATTACAACTATAGTTTTACTTCCATTAACGCCTGCTAAATGTTGTATAGCACCCGAAATACCAATAGCAATATATAAGTTAGGGCGAATGGCAACACCTGTTTGCCCCACGTGTTCGTGATGCGGACGCCAATGCATATCGGCCACAGGTCGAGAGCAAGCGGTAGTGGCATTTAACACTTTGGCTAAATCTTCTACAATGCCCCAATTTTCAGGACCTTTTAATCCTCGTCCGGCACTTACTACAAGCTCTGCTTCTGGTAAAGGTATCATTCCTGCCACATCTGTACTTTTTGTTTCTTTAATAATTATTTTTGAAATAGTTGTTGATAAATCAACCGAAAAATCAACCACAGTTGCTGTGTTATCGCCTAATTTTACAGGGAAACTATTAGGCAATAGAGATATAATTTTAACATCGCTATTAATACTATAAACGGCAGTGGCTTTACCTGAAAACACATTTTTCTTAACTTCTAACGTTGAGCCATTTACCACCGGATAATCAACGGCACCAGCCACTAAACCTGCTTTTAATTTAGCCGATAAACGAGGGGCTACTGCCTTACCTGTAATATCAAACGCAAAAATAATAAGTTTAGCATTTTCTGCTTTTACAGCTTGTTCAACAGCTGCGCAAATGTATACGCCATCGCTATTTAGTTTATCGTTTTTTATGGATAAAATTTTTGTGGCGCCAGCTTTACCAATCTCTAATAACTGAGATTCATCGGCATTATTAACTAAAGCTGTAACGCTTGAGCCAATTAATTGGGCAATTTTTGAAGCATAATTTAAACACTCTAACGATGCTTTTTTTACGCGCCCTTTGTTAATTTCGGTATATACTAATATCATAATTTTAAATGTTAAATTAATGTTGATTTTATTTTGAATGATTTTTATAGACATTCAAAATTTAAAATTTCTTTAAATTACCTTCGCTTCGGTATGTAATAAGTTTACTAACTCATCTAAATCATCTTCAGTAATCATTTTACAAGTTGTACGCCCAGCGCTTAGTGTAAACGATTTTATGCTTGTTAGCGGTGTTGCATTACTTGCTGCTACAACTGTTAATGGTTTGGTGCGGGCCGCCATAATACCGCGCATATTTGGAATACGCTGTTCTGCCATGCCTTTTGCTGCACTTAGTACCAGTGGTAATTCACATTCTATAATTTGAGTACCGCCATCTATATCGTGTTCAATGGTTGCTTTATTACCTTCAATATCTAATTTTGTAGCAAGCGATACAAATGGTAAATCTAATACGCCAGCAATAATTGCACCCACGCTAGAACCGTTGTAATTAATAGTTTCTTTACCCACCATAATTAATTCGTAGCCATTTGCTTTTGCGTAGTTAGCGATTTGTTCGCCTACAAAAAAAGCATCTGGGCCTTCGGCATCAATGCGCACAGCATCATCGGCACCTAAAGCTAAACCTTTACGAATAGTAGCTTCGCTGTCGGCTAAGCCTACATGTATAATGGTAACTTTTTGAGCAATGTTTGCTTCTTTAATTTCTAAAGCACGAACAAGGGCATACCACTCGTCATATGGGTTAATAACAAAGGTAACTCCGGCCGAATTAAACTTAGTGTCACCGTCTGTAAATTGAATTTTGGTGGTCGTATCGGGCACATTACTAATGGCAACTAAAATATTCATAATCTTACGTAATTTAGAGTTGCGAATTTAGCAAAATAAATAGTAAAAATAGGTTAATGTTCAAAAAAATACAGAAATTATATTTGTTAAACCACTGCAATTTTAATGTGTAATAAAAACAAAATAATTAAAATTCCACCTACAATAATTCGGTAAACGCCAAACCATTTAAAGCCGAATTTATTTAAGATACCAATAAAGGTTTTTATAGCCACTAATGCTACAATAAAAGCTATTGCATTACCAAAAGCTAGTAGTTTAATTTCCTCTGATGAAAGAGTTAAACCATCTTTATAAGCATCTAATAATTTTTTAGCGGTAGCGGCTAACATGGTAGGCACTGCTAAAAAAAACGAAAATTCGGCAGCCGTTTGACGCGTTAATTTTTGTGTCATACCACCAATAATTGTGCTGGCACTTCGGCTAACGCCTGGAAATAAAGCTAAGCATTGAAATACACCAATTTTTAAGGCTGTTAAATAATTAATGTTTTTTTCGTCGCTAATGGTTTGATTTTTAAACCGTTTATCTACAAATAATAAAATTATTCCGCCAACAAATAAAGCGATGGCTACACCAAAAATATTTTCGAGTTGGGCGTCAATCCAATCGCCTAAAAGTAAACCCGCAATAGCACTAGGAATAAATGCTACAATTAATTTTATATAAAAGTGTATAGTTTTAAAAAAACGTTTAAAGTATAAAACTACCACGCTTAAAATTGCTCCTAATTGAATGGCAATAGTAAATAATTTTACAAATGGTGTAATTTCAACACCTAAAATGGCGGTAGTTATCATCATATGCCCAGTAGATGATATGGGTAAAAATTCGGTTAATCCTTCAATAATTGCAATAATTAGGGCTTGTAAATAAGTCATAATACTTAATATTTATTATTTAAATTGAATAATTATTTATTTTGTTTTTTATACCATTTATTAAATAGCCAATAAAACAGAAAAAGAAAAATAATAGAACTTATTAAAATAACGATAGTTTGGTTGGCATTTGGTTTTATATTTCGCCCTTCGCTGGCATTTTTAACGGTTGCTAGCAAACGGTGTAAGCCTAATTTTTCTCTTAAAAACTTTACTTCGTCCTCATAATCGTTGCCATAGGTTACAGTATAAAAATCTTCTTTTGAATTTTTAAAATACTTACGGCTTCGGCTACACCAATTCATTAAGGCATTATCTATTTGCTTATAACGAGAGTATACTATCCATTCTTCGCCTACATTAAATTGCTGAGCACATTCAACTTTACACTCAAATAACACTTTAAATTGGTTGGGTAAGTTACCTTTGTATAATTCTTCCACCTCAAAAATGGCTTCGCCTAAATTTTGATTACAATTTTTTACTGTAATAATTTTACCTTTAAAAATAACTTCGTATTTACTACATTCATCTATACCCAAAGTTGTAAGCGGACATTGGCAAGCCAAAGAGTATAGCGCAATACCATTTAAAAATATAACTAATACTAGTGTTTTAAAGTATTTGTACAAAATATAAAATAATTAATTTTGCGTAAAAGTAGTAAATGAGCAGGAAATTACAAACATTAAAATTTGTGCTGTTTACTTTACGATAATTTATTTTAAATAGTTTTTTTTTGATAAAATTTAGACTACCCTAAATATTTTTTTAAGTGAGTAATTAATTGTATTTTTGCGTTATGATTATTTCGTTTACCGAAGAAAATTATATAAAAGCTATTTATTCTCTAGCCTCAAAATCAGCTACTCAAGATGTTTCTACGAACGAAATATCAAATTATTTTAATAACAAAGCGGCTTCTGTTACAGATATGCTTATTCGTTTAGCGGACAAAAAACTAATCAATTATCAAAAGTACAAAGGAGTTACTCTTTCTGCCAAAGGACAAAAATTAGCGATAAAAATCGTACGTAAACACCGTTTGTGGGAAGTATTTTTATTAGAAAAATTAAACTTTAAATGGGATGAAGTACACGATATTGCTGAGCAGTTAGAGCACATTCACAGCGATGAATTAATAGACCGTTTAGATAAATTTTTAGGCGAACCTAAATTTGATCCTCATGGCGATCCTATTCCAAATTCAAATGGGCAAATAAACAGTATAAAAGCCAAGCCTTTAGTTACATTCACAAAAAAAGGAAACTATATATTAATGGGTGTTTGCGAACATAGTAAAGAGTTTTTGCAGCACTTAACATTAATAGGTTTAAAAATAGGTGATGTTATTAAAGTAGAAGACATTAATAGTTTTGATAATTTATACAAAGTGAAAATTAATAACAAACACACTTTATTTTTTAGTAGTAAAGTAGCCAGTAATATTCTGGTAGAAAGTAAAAAATGAATAAGTCCTTAGAAGAAGTTAACGCCAGTGTAAACACAAATAAAAGCAGTTCGTTTAGGCGATTACTAGCCTTTTTAGGTCCTGCCTATATGATTAGCGTAGGGTATATGGACCCTGGCAACTGGGCAACGGATATAGCCGGCGGAAGTAAATTTGGTTATAATTTATTGTGGGTATTAGTAATGAGCAATTTAATTGCCTTGCTATTACAAAGCCACTGCGCCCGTTTGGGTATAGTAAGCGGCAAAGATTTAGCACAAGCATCGCGCGAAAACTACCCACGTTTTGTAAATTTATTTTTATATATTTTAGCCGAAATTGCCATTGCAGCATGCGATTTAGCCGAAGTTATTGGTATGGCTATTGGGTTACATTTACTGTTTCCGAGTGTAAGTATTTTAATGGGCGTTTGTATTACTGTATTTGATAGTTTTATTTTATTATTTCTATTAAACAAAGGCATTCGTAAATTAGAAGCCTTTATCATTAGTTTAGTATTATTAATTGCTGCTTCGTTTTTTATTCAATTATTTATTGCCAAACCCAATGGAAGTGAAATACTTAATGGTTTAATTCCGTTCATTCAAAACGACGAAGCCTTGTACATAGCTATTGGTATTATTGGTGCTACCGTAATGCCGCACAATTTGTATTTGCATAGTTCCTTAGTACAAACCCGTAAATTTAACCGAACGCCAACTGGTATTAAAAAAGCTATACGCTTTAATATAATTGATAGTTCTATTGCTCTTAACCTAGCGTTATTTGTAAACGCGGCTATTTTAATTTTAGCGGCTACTACTTTTTATAATAACGGTAAGCACGATGTAGTTGAAATACAAGACGCACATCAATTACTGGCACCTATGTTAGGCAGTACCTTAGCACCTATTTTATTTGCAGTGGCTTTAATTTTAGCTGGGCAAAGTTCAACCATTACTGGTACTTTGGCCGGACAAGTGGTAATGGAAGGGTACTTAAATTTACGCTTACAACCGTGGATTAGGCGTTTATTAACCCGTTTAATAGCAATAGTACCCGCCCTTTTAGTGTTGTTTTATTTGGGCGAATCAGCCACAGGTAAGCTACTAATTTTTAGCCAAGTAATTTTAAGTTTACAATTGGGTTTTGCTATTATTCCTTTAATTCATTTTGTAAGCGATAAAAAAAAGATGGGCGATTTTGTAATTCCTTTATGGCAAAAAATTGCATCGTGGATTGCAGCCATAACCATTATTTCGTTAAATATTAAATTAGTATATGCCGAAATTTCTAATCTCATTGTTAATTCACAGAGCCCTGTTTTAATGAGTTTTACAGTAGTGCCCGCTTGCGTATTTTGTTTTTTAATGCTGTTATATATTTTAATAGTTCCGTTTATTACTAAACATAAAACTACGGCTAACAAAGGCTTTCACAACGAGTTAAAACCACTAATGATTGAGCCAACACAATTATTTAATAAAATTGCAGTAACCGTTGATTTTAGCGATAGCGATAATAAAGCCATTAATAGAGCTATACAATTTGGAAACGGAAATTCTGTTTTAGTTTTAATGCATGTGCTCGAGAGTACAAACGCTGTAGTATATGGTGAAAATGCCTTTGACTTAGAGCGTGAAGAAGACGTACAAAAACTAAAAGAATATCAGCAACAATTAGCACAACAAAATATTATTTCCGAAATTAAATTGGGCTTTGGAAATCCTAAAATAGCCATCCCTAATTTAGTACTAGAAAACAAGTGCGATATGCTGGTAATGGGTACACACGGCCATAAAACATTTAAAGATATTTTACTGGGCACAACTGTAGAAACCGTAAGGCACAATATAAAAGTGCCTTTAGTATTGGTTTAAAAAAACTAATTAAAGTAGTTTATTAAATTACCAATGTGCAAAAAATATTTAAAAGTTCATTATTTAAACTTCTTTAATTAGTTTCTTTAAACTATGACTAAAAAAGTACATTTAATTGCCATAGGTGGTAGTGCAATGCATAACATGGCTTTAGCACTTCACGAAAAAGGATATACCGTTAGTGGTAGCGATGATGAAATTAACGAGCCTAGCAAAAGCCGTTTACAAAAAGCAGGTATTTTACCAAGTGAAATTGGCTGGTTTCCACAAAAATTAACTACTGATATAGATGCGGTAATTTTAGGAATGCACGCCCGAGCCGATAATCCTGAATTAATAAAAGCAAAGCAATTAGGTTTAAAAATTTATTCGTATCCCGAATATATCTACGAAGCTACAAAAGACAAAATACGTATTGTTATTGGCGGTAGTCATGGTAAAACAACCATTACAGCCATGATTTTACACGTAATGCATTATCATAAAATAGAAACCGATTATTTAGTTGGCGCACAATTAGAAGGTTTTAATACCATGGTTAATTTAAGTAATACTTCTAAATATGCAGTAATAGAAGGCGACGAATACCTTGCCTCGCCAATTGATAGACGTCCTAAATTTCATTTATACAAACCTAATATTGCCATTATTAGTGGCATTGCGTGGGATCATATAAATGTATTTCCAACCTTTGAAAATTATGTAGAACAATTTGAAATTTTTATAAAATTAATTGAACCGCAAGGTCATTTAATGTACTGTAACGAAGACAAAATATTGGCAAATGTTTGTAATAAAACCTATTCTAATTTACAAAGTAAAACGCCCTATTCCATTCCTAATAATAGCATTGAAAATGGCACCACCTACTTGTTAGTTGATGAAAATAAAATTCCTTTACAAATTTTTGGAAATCATAATTTAATGAATTTAAACGGTGCACGCTTGGTGTGTAATAAAATAAATATTAGCGATGCTCAATTTTACGAGGCTATTCAATCCTTTAAAGGTGCTGCAAAACGTTTAGAATTAGTGTATAAAACTAATAATTTTAATTTTTATAAAGATTTTGCACATTCACCCTCAAAACTAAAAGCAACTACCGATGCGGTGAAACAACAATTTACAAACAGACATACTGTTGCCTGCATGGAGTTACATACCTTTAGTAGCCTTACCGAAGAATTTTTAAACGAGTACAGTGGTGCCATGAATTTAGCCGATGAAGCCATTGTTTACTTTAACCCTCATACTATTGCCCATAAAAAATTAAAAGAAATTACATCCGAGCAAGTCCATAAAGCATTTAACAGAAATGATTTAAAAGTATTTACAAAAAGTAGTGACGTAACTGATTATTTAAAATCACTTAACTGGAAAGATAAAGTACTGTTAATGATGAGTAGCGGAAACTTTGATGGCGTTGATTTTAATGGCTTGGCAAAGGAGTTAAGCGTTAGTTAATACGGTATTAAATAGTACTAAATACACTTAAAATAATCAAAAGCTTCTAAACAATTATTGCATTTGTACAATGCTTTACAAGCCGTACTTCCAAATTGCGAAACCATAACTGTATCCGTACTTTTACAATGTGGGCAGGTAATGTTTTTAATTTTACCAGTTAAAAAGGATTTATCTGTCGTACTTTCTTCGGGTGGCGCAATTCCATACTTTTGTAATTTTAACTTTGTCTCAGAGTTCAGCCAATCAGTTGTCCATGGTGGGTTATAAACTATACTTAAAACAATTGTTTCAAAACCCAATTCCACTAACTTGGCTCTCACATCATCTTCCATCTGCTTCATAGCTGGGCAACCACTGTATGTGGGTGTTAATACAACTTCAATGGTTTTGTCTTTAAAAATAACATCTCTAATTACACCTAATTCTACTATCGAAATAACTGGAATTTCAGGATCGGGGATTTGCCCTAAAGCATTAATTATTTGATCTTTTGAATACATTTTTAGATTATAAAAGTAACATTTTTATATTGTAATTGTTTGGCTAATTTTTCTTTTTTTGTAAAAATAACGCTACATTTGGGGCGCTTCAAAACCTAAAATTATTATGGAAGTTAAAACTTTAAACGAGATAGATTTATCTAAAAACCCAGTTATTGCTCAAATGGGTATTAATAATCACGAGCAAATTTTATTTTGTAACGATAATGCAACTGGCTTAAAAGCCATTATTGCAGTTCACAATACAGTGTTAGGGCCATCGTTAGGAGGTACCCGTTTTTGGAATTATAACAACGAAATGGAAGCTTTAACCGATGTGTTGCGCCTTTCAAGAGGTATGACTTATAAATCATCAGTTGCAGGTATTAATTTAGGAGGCGGAAAAGCCGTAATAATGGGCGATCCTAAAAAAATTAAAAACGAAGCTTTATTACGTCGTTTTGGTAAGTTTGTAAATAGCTTAGGCGGTAAATACATTACTGCCGAAGATGTAGCCATGACAAGCCGCGATATGGAAATTATAAAAATGGAAACCGATTACGTAAGCGGTTTGCCCGAAAATATGGGTGGCAGCGGCGATCCAAGTCCTGTAACAGCTTATGGCGTTTATGTGAGTATGAAAGCCAGTGCCAAAGAAACCTGGGGAAGTGATAGCCTTAGCGGCAAAAAAATATTGGTACAAGGTATTGGGCACGTGGGCGAAGTATTGGTAAGTCATTTAACTAAAGATGGTGCTATAGTTTTTATTAACGATATTAGTGAAGAGCGTTTAAAAGAAGTAAGTACTAAATATAAAGCCGAAGTAGTAAGCGCCGATACCATGTTTGATTTAGACATTGATATTTATGCCCCCTGCGCTTTAGGAGCAACGGTTAACGAGGTTACCTTAAGCAAATTAAAATGCAAAATTATTTGTGGTGCTGCCAACAACCAATTAGCCGATGAAAAAATACATGGCGAATTAGTAACTAAAAAAGGGATTTTATATGCGCCCGATTTTGTGGTAAATGCCGGTGGAATTATAAATGTGTATTATGAATTAGAGGGTTATAATCGCGAACGTGCCTTAGCACACGCTGAACAAATTTATACCACCACCTTTAATTTATTTCAATTAGCTAAAAAAGAAGGTATACCAACTTATATGGCAGCTAATCGTTTGGGCGAACAACGTATTGAAGCCATTGCAAGGATAAATGCAGTATTATAATATTAAGAAAAATTAATACCTATTTTTCCTATTAACTAATACCTATTAACTAACTAAATAAAAAATGCTAAACAGAAGATTTTTAAGAATAAAAGTAATGCAAGCCTTGTACTCTTTTTTTCAACACGAAAAAGGCGATGTTGTTGCTTTTGAAAGAGAACTGTTTAAAAGCTTAGATAAAATTCATGAATTGTATTTTTCTATTTTATGTTTAGTAAGCGATATTCACCATGTAGCTTTGGTAATTATTGATGAGCATAAAAACAAACACTTACCTACTAAGGATGATTTATCCCCTAACTTAAAATTTGCAAATAATAGTTTATTAGTAAGCTTGGCTGCTAACAAAGATTTTGCCGATCAATTAGAAAAACGAAAAATATCGTGGCAAGGTGATTTTGATGTAGTACGTAAATTGTTTCAAGAAATTAAAAATTCTGAAGCATATATAAATTATATGCAAAATCAAACAATATCGGTAAAAGAAGATAGAGAATTTTTAATTGAAGTAATTGCCGAACAATTAAGCGAAAACGAATTATTACAATCGCTTTTTGAAGAAAAAAATATGCATTGGGTAGATGATTCCTTTGTAGCTTTTAACTCGGTAATTCGCAATTTTGAAACCTTTGAAGGCGATTTTAAGTTATTACCCTTATTAAAAGACGAAAAAGATGATTTAGAATTTATGAGTCAATTGTTTAAAAAAACAATTATTTACCGCTCAGAATTTGAAGAGTTAATAGGCAAACATACCCAAAATTGGGATGTAGAGCGTATTGCAAATATGGATATGTTGTTAATGGAAATGGCCTTAACCGAAATTATGCACTTGCCAAACATTCCTGTAAAAGCCTCGCTAAACGAATATATTGATATTAGCAAAGAATATAGCACGCCTAATAGTAAACTATTTGTAAATGGCGTGTTGGATAAAATTATTGCAGAATTACGCCGCGAGGATAAAATTACCAAAGAAGGCAGAGGTTTAAAAGAAAACTAATTCGTTTGTATTACTTCCACATAATAAAGATAAACACGCTAAACTAAAATTATACATTTTGTATAATACAAAATGTATAGTTATATTTGTAGTATGGAAGAATATATAAATCCGTTTTTAATTACTGCTTACATTAAGCCCTATTACTTTTGCGATCGCCAGATTGAAACCAAAACACTACTCGAAAATATAAAAAACAATAGCAATACAACTTTTTTTGCACAACGTCGGCTAGGGAAAACAGCCTTAATACAACATGTATTTAATCAATTAAAAACAAAACAAAATACCGAATGTATTTATTTAGATATTTACGCAACTCAAAATTTAAAAGATTTTACCAATCAATTAGCCAATAGTATTTATACTATTTTTCCACCAAATAAGGGTATTGGCAAACGTTTTTTAGAAGCTATAAAACTATTTAGGCCCGTAATAAGTATAGATAGTTTAAGTGGTGCGCCCGAACTAAGCCTAGATATTACGCAACCAAAACAATTTGAAAAAACAATACCTCAATTATTACAATTTTTAGATACTCAAAGTATAAAAACAATTATTGCCATTGACGAATTTCAACAAATATTAAATTACCCCGAAAAAAATGTAGAAGCCATATTACGCACTGCTATTCAACAACTAAAACATGTAAATTTTATTTTTTGTGGTAGTAATCAACACCTAATGCACGAACTGTTTAATAACACTAAACGTCCGTTTTACGCAAGCACTAAAACAATACATCTAAAAAAAATTGACCCTAAATTATATTTTAATTTTATTAAACTACATTTTAATACAAATAAATTTAAAATTACTGATGATGCCATTACTTTAATTTTAGAATTAAGTTGCTCGCATACCTACTACACACAATACTTATGCCATCAACTATTTATTTATAATACCAAAACTATTAATGAGCAAGTTGTAATTTTTATCTTAAATAAAATTATTATTGAACAAGAATCTGTTTTTTTTCAATATCGAAATTTACTTACACCTGCTCAATGGCAATTACTAAAGGCTATTGGTAAAGAAGAAAAAGTAGAACAGCCTTATTCTAAACATTTTATAAATTCGTATAATTTTGGAACGTCGGCAATTGTAAAACGAGGTATAGAATCATTACTACAAAAAGAAATGATTTATTATGATATTAGCGCCCAAAAACCCTATTACGAAGTTTATGATAAATTTTTAATGCGTTGGTTACAACGTAGGCATTAATTTAGTTTTCGAAAAAACTAAAATTTACATTACCGTATTTACGCTGTTGTTTAAAATGACTTAATGTTTGTAAATTAGTTTTTGGGCCATGTTCTATAACCAAAATACCTCCAGCATTTAATAAGTTATTATTAAATACCAATGAATGAATAGTTTCTGTATTCACAATATCATACGGTGGATCGGCAAAAATTAAATCAAACGTAATTTTGTTTGTTTTTAAAAATTCAAAAACATCGGCTTTAATGGTGTTAATTTCAAACTTAAACTCTTTACTAATTGTTTTTAAAAAACTAACGCATTTAAAATCGGCATCTACACTTGTAATATTTGTACTTCCGCGCGAAGCTACTTCTAAAGAAATATGCCCAGTGCCACTAAATAAATCTAAAAAAACAGTGTCGTTAAAATTTACTTTGTTAGTTAAAATATTAAATAACCCTTCTTTTGCAAAATCGGTAGTGGGGCGCACTGGCAAGCCTTTTGGTACTTTAATTAGTTTGCCGCGGTGTGTACCATTTATAATTCGCATAAGATTTGATTTAAAGCTGTAAAGTAAAAATGTGGTGGGGTATTAATTAATTCGTTTTTAAAATAAGTTGGAGTAGTGTTTACTAAAAAACTAATGTGTTTTATGTATTTTTTTAAACTTATAATCAATTCGCTATTACTATCTGTTTGCCCTGCAATAGCTATTTTTACTGTAAGTGGATTAAGTTGTAACTGCTCTAAAGTAAATAAAAGATAATAAATAATATCTTCGGTAGTTTGGTAATTAAAAGCATTATAAAACTGTAAATTGTTTTTTTGCTTTACAATAATTTCAATAAAACTATTATTAATATTTAAAAACAAATCGCTATTTTCTAAAAAAGGTTGGTGAGTAAATAAGCTTAATGTTACGGCTCCAGCATGCCTAATAAATGCAGCTGGAAATTTTTTTTCTAAAAACTGTTTTAAATCTTGTTCAACGGTATAACAAAATTTAAGGTTACTTAATGTATGTTCTAAACTATTTTTTACGGTAGTTAACCCTGTCCCAAATTTTAATAAATCCGCCTCGTTATTTAAACTCGCAAAGGTATTTGGTATTAAAGTAAAGTTTAAATTTAGTGTACTAATGTAAACTTTATTATACGTTTTTATTAGCTGATAGTTATTGCAAATGAACTGCAATCTATCTAACACACTTAAGGTTGGATTATTTTGAATATTAAATTCTACATCAACTAACTGAATAATTTGGGTAAAATCGGCTGTAAACTCGCAAAAAATTAACGAATTTGAACTAAAAAATAGCGATAAATTGCTTTTTTGCTCAAAAACGGCACTGTTTTTAAACTGTTTTTTTATTGTATAGTCGCCGTTAATCATAAATAATATGCTAATATAACAAAAAAAATAAAAATATTTTTTAAACCAATTAAACCTTTTACTATATTTATAATCATAGAAGAAATATTAACCAAATAAACAAAAAAATATGAAAACCAAACACATCACCTTAGGAGTAGCAGCTATATTATTAGCCACTTCGTTTACGTTTACTTCTTGTCGTAAAAAAGAAACCACAAAAGCGCAAGAACCCGATACCGACCAAACGGCGGCTAAAGACAATAACCTAAGCGAAAGTATTAATAATGATATAGTAGCAATGGGAAGTCAAGCGGCAGAAACCCAAACCTTAAGCACCTTTAAAACCATTAATGGTAGCGTAGGAAATACAGACGTATTAAGTTTAGCGCCATCAGCTACAGTTACTGTGGTTGGAAAATTAATTACAGTTGATTTTGGAACAGGAATAATTGGCGCTGATGGAAGAACACGCTCAGGTAAATTAATGTACGATTATTCGGCTTCGCCTACAGGTTCGGATAGATACCGCAAACCAGGCTTTACTATGAGTATCTCTACAAACAGTTATGTTGTAGATGGTAACCAAGTAAATATTATTACTAAAACTGTTAAAAATATATCGCCATTAAGTATTGCAACTGAAACAGCATATTCAGGTACAAACCTTACTTGGTCTATTACTGCTAATGTTAGTATTATTAAAGCAAATAGTGGTGGCACAGTAAGTTGGACTTGTAACCGTACTAAAGAATTAACCAATTGTAGCGACCCATTGTGTTACAAAGGTCAATTTAATGCAATTGATTGGACAAAAGCTAAAATTAAAATTAATGGTTCAGCAACTGGTACAAGTAAAGATGGCGAAGGTTTCTCTGCAACAGCAACTAACTTATTACGCGACCATACTTGCTCAGGTACCACTGGTAGAAGACATTTTGTAAGTGGGCAATTAGCTTTTACACCCAGTAGTAAACCTACACGTACCATTGATTATGGTAATGGTGCTTGCGACGATTTAGCAACACTTACCGTAAATGGTAACACCTATAACATTACTTTACCGTAAATAATAGTTTATAAAATTAAAACCCTGTTTAGTTAGCTAAACAGGGTTTTTTAGTTTAAATTAGTGAAGCCCAGCCACATTTTTCCGAACTTTTTTCTTGATCACCTAAATAAAATAACTGTTTTAAAGCAATATATAAGCAGTTAGTGTTTTCCTTAAAGGGCGTATTTTCTCATGTATAAAAACTATACACGAGAAGCTTGTCAGGTATAAATATTTTAATTATCTTTACATGACAAGAACATCAAGTAAAAACGCTTTACATGACAAAAAGTAAAAAAAACATAGTTCCGAATAGTGAAATTGCATTCAATAATCTACCTTTTTTACCTCCTACTAAAGACAAAATTGAAACCGTAAAAGTTTTAAGACAACTGGTAAAATCTTCAGTTGCATTGGCAGAATTAAAAGGAAGAGTTCACATTTTACCTAATCCGGAGATTTTACTTAATGCAGTTATTTTGAAAGAAGCTAGAGCTAGTTCGGAAATAGAAAATGTAATAACAACACAAGACAAATTATACCTAGCTCTTTCTGCTAAAGGTATTCAAATAGATACGGCTACAAAGGAAGTTTTGCGATACCGCGAGGCAATGCTTTACGGAGTGAACTTTATAAAGAAGAAATCATTTCTAACAACAAATGCAATTATTGAAATTCAAAAAATACTTGAAGAAAATAATGCAGGAATAAGGAAATTGCCTGGTACTGCTCTTCGAAATGCATCAACAGGAAAAGTGATTTATACACCTCCTGATAATATTGATGTTATAAATAGGCTATTGAGAAACTATGAGCAATACATAAATGAGGAAGATGATGTTTCTCACTTAATAAAAATGGCTGTTCAACATTATCAGTTTGAAAGTATTCATCCTTTTTATGATGGAAATGGCCGTACTGGAAGGATAATAAATGTTTTATGTATTATTATGAACGGTCTGATTGAAAACCCTGTGTTATTTTTAAGCGGTTATATAATAGAAAACAAATCTGATTATTATAAATTGTTACAAGAAGTTAGAACAAAACAAAATTGGGAGGCTTGGATTTTATTTATTTTGAAAGGGATAGAATTAACCGCAAATGAAACAATTTTTCAGGTTAACAGAATAAACAAATTGTTTGATCAAACAAAAGGAGCGGTGCAAAAAATGATTCCTAAAATTTATAGTAAAGAATTGATTGAAATATTATTTGAACAGCCTTATTGTAAAAGCGAATATTTAGAAAATCGATTAGGTGTTTCGCGAATTACAGCATCAAAATATCTTAAAGAGCTAGAAAAAATTGAAGTTTTAAAATCCAAAAAGGTGTGGAAAGAAACACTTTATATAAACACAGAATTATTTAACCTCTTGAAAAAATAAACTCAAAAAGTTCGAATCCCTTAAAGATACTAGGCCAAAAACGTGATTTTCCGGAAAAAGTTCGAACTCACAATTTTAAAAACAGGAATTTTTGAAAGCTAATATTGATAAGGGTTTTGGAGGAAATAAAAAAGGGACAAACTCAAAAATTTAAGTTTGTCCCTTTAGGTGGATCCGGAGAGATTCGAACTCTCGTCCAAATAAGGAAAAAATAAGCTTTCTACACGTTTAAAATTAACTTGGTTTTAATACAAAATCAGGCGTTAATTTAAACCAAATTTTATCTTAGCTATTAATATTGTTCTTAGTAATAGCATTCTAAAAACAAACTACGCATTTATGATACTTAAAAATCGGCGCAGAGCAGTTTAGCTCCGAAATAAGCAACGGTTGCTAAATCCTAGATTAAGCAGCCATAGCGTAAGAATTCTCTTCGCCAAATAAAAATTTTGAAAGTTCAGTTTAAAGAGCTCGTCTTACAACGCTCTACATGCTTACTTATTTGATGCGCTCACTGTCAAAACCGGTCGGACCCAATAAAAAATTATAAATTTAAAATGTAAAAATAAAGTTACATTTTAATAATTTATAATAAAGAACGTATACAAATTTACGTATTATATTGGGCTTATTTGTATTTTTAACTAAATTTAAATAAGTATGTGTATGAAAAAAATTTGTCTGTTTTTTTGCTTAAGCCTTTCGTTAGTTATTACTGCTCAAAAAGTGGTAAAAGTAAAAGAATTAAAATTAAAATATAATTTACCCGAAAACTGGAACGCAGAAACCTATGTTGCTGAACAGCCATGGGAATCAGGCAATAATCAGCTTTGCAAATGTGCTGGTATTCTGTTTTTTAAAGCGCATAAAAATGGTAAAATGAATGTAGTTATTTACCCAACTACAACTTCAGGATTAGATTCTGCCAAACGTAATTTTGTAGGCTCCTTGCGTTTTGAAAATGTTGAGAAATACGACAAAACCAAAAATAGTTTTTTCTCATTTCAAAAAAAATCATCCTATTTTACGGATACAAAAACTGCTAAAAAATCGTACAACGTTATTCGATATTTAACAAAAATAGAAGACAGAAGTTACATCATTTACGCTTGGCAAGAGAGCGCTAATCTTTTGAATCCTACTGTTGAAAAAGAACTTTACGAAATGGTAAATGGCATTGAGCCACTTTAAAATTTCTTTTACCTTTGTTTTATGATTATTGCTGAACATATTTTGCAAAATGCCGTTAAAAAAGGCATTACTCAACTTTATAATTTAAATAATTTACCGCTTTCATTTCAAAAAACACGAAAAGAATTTGAAGGTGATTTTACATTAGTAACTTTTGCTTTTACAAAAGAAACAAAAAAATCTCCTGAACAAATTGGGAACGATATTGGCGCTTATTTAATAGCAAACGAACCTCAGATTGTGGCTTTTAATGTTGTTAAAGGCTTTTTAAATATTACTTTATCTGATACGTTTTGGTTAAATTATTTTAATTCCATCAAAAGTAATGCAACTATTGGCCTAAAAAATCCTAATAGTAGTGGTAAAACGGTAATGTTAGAATATTCTTCGCCCAATACCAATAAACCATTGCATTTAGGGCATGTGCGTAATAATTTAGTGGGTTATTCAGTAGCTCAAATTTTAAAAGGTGCCGGCCATACCGTTATAAAAGCTAATATTATTAACGATAGAGGCATACACATTTGTAAAAGTATGCTGGCTTGGCAAAAATGGGGTAATGGCGAAACACCCGAAAGTAGTGGATTAAAAGGCGACCATTTGGTAGGAAAGTACTACGTTATTTTTGATAAAGAATATAAAAAACAAATAGAAGAATTAGTAAATAAAGGTAAAACAAAAGAAGAAGCTGAAAAACTAGCACCTTTAATTATAGAAGCACAACAAATGCTTTTGAAATGGGAAGCAGGAGATAAAGAAGTTGTTGATTTGTGGAAAAAAATGAATGGTTGGGTGTACAATGGATTTGCCGTTACCTACAAAAGTCTTGGGGTTGACTTTGATAAAATGTATTACGAAAGCAACACCTATTTATTAGGAAAAGAATTGGTGCAGGAAGGTTTACAAAAAAATATATTTTATAAAAAAGAAAACGGAAGTGTTGCCATTGATTTAACTGCCGAAGGTTTGGATGAAAAAATAGTATTACGTAGCGATGGCACCAGCGTTTACATTACACAAGATATTGGCACCGCCATTGAACGCTTTAAAGAATTTCCACAGCTTAATCAATTAATTTATACGGTTGGTAACGAGCAAGATTATCATTTTAAAGTGTTGTTTAAAATATTAGAAAAGTTAGGCTACCAATGGGCTAAGGAGTGTTATCATTTAAGTTACGGTATGGTTGAATTACCCGAAGGTAAAATGAAAAGCCGCGAAGGTACTGTAGTTGATGCGGATGATTTGATAAATGAAATGTTTAACACTGCCCAGCAAACTACCGAAGAGTTGGGCAAAGTAGCTAATTTTACGGAAGATGAATTAAAAGAATTGTACCGTACAATAAGCATGGGCGCTTTAAAGTATTTTATTTTAAAAGTAGATCCTAAAAAGAAAATGCTGTTTGATCCTAAAGAAAGTATTGATTTTAATGGGCATACAGGGCCATTTATACAATATACTTATGCCCGAATAAAATCTGTTATACGAAAAACAGATTTGAATTTTGATACACAGTTGCAAACGGTTAGCTTTAACCAAATTGAAAAAGAATTAATAAAATTAATTTACGATTTTGAAGGAACGGTTGAAGAAGCCGCTAAGCTTTATAACCCAAGCATTGTAGCTAATTATGCGTATGAATTGACAAAATTATACAATCGTTTTTATCATGAGTTTAATATTTTAAAAGAAGAAGATGAAACGATTAAAAGATTTAGATTACAATTATCTTTTACCTGCTCTCAAACACTTTATAATGCTATGAATTTATTAGGTATTAATGTTCCAGAGAGGATGTAATTGTGGAAATTAAAAAGGATACAATTTTAGAACAACAAATTGTTTATGAAGATAATCACATTATCATCATTAATAAGTTACCTGGCGAGTTAGTGCAAGGTGATAAAACAGGCGATATACCTTTAAGCGAAAAAATTAAAACCTTTTTAAAAAATCGTGATTTAAAACCTGGCAACGTATTTTGTGGAGTAATTCATCGATTAGACAGGCCCGTAAGCGGTTTAATTATTTTTGCAAAAACAAGCAAAGCCTTAACGCGTTTTAACGAATTATTTAGAGAAAAAACAATTACTAAAACCTACTTAGCCGTTGTTAAAAATAAACCCGCAAAACTAAAAGACAAACTTGTTCATTACCTTATAAAAAACGAAAAAACAAATATGAGTAAAGCCTTTTTTAAACCTGTAGAAAACGGTTTAAGGGCAGAATTAGATTATGAATTAATTGCCAGCAGCGATAATTATCATTTGCTAAAAGTAGATTTACATACCGGTAGACATCATCAAATACGTTGCCAATTAAGTGCTATTGGTTGCCCCATTAAAGGCGATTTAAAATATGGATTTAATCGGACAAATGATGGAGGCTTTATTCACTTACACAGCTATAAACTAAATTTTGTACATCCTATAAAATTAGAGCCAATTTCGGTAACTACCTTTCCGGTAACTGAAGATTCTGTTTGGAATTATTTTAAAAATAATATAAAAATAAGAGGTTATTTTTTTAGCTAACGTTTTCGGGGCTTGCATTCGGCGGGTATAAAAACCGTTAAACCGTCTACCAACCGAAAACTAAATTTAAATATACAAAACATTTTCTTTTTTGCTTTATGAAAATAAAAGTCCAAAAGGGGCAAAAGCAAAGTAAAAAAATACCCGTCAAACCCGCTGACGCAATTGCCCCGTGTTATGCCTCGTTTATTTTTCGATTTTGATCCTATTGTCGCGTAAGTAATTTGTCGAGTCGGCCTTACGATTATGACTTTTAAACTGATAAAGGTCATCTAGATTATTAACGATTGGTTTGGTCTTAGGAAAAGTGTTTTGATGTCTTATTGTTTTAATTAGTCGGAATGTTGTGTCGTTAAGAATAATTCCGAAATGTTCCGTCAAAACTAGCGAATGTGAACCACTTTGGTATATTTGGAAATGAATTGTGTCACGCTGTAAGTGAAACACTCCTTTGTCGTGGAGTGAGTTTCTACCAACATAGTTTTTACTCAAATGATCTTCGAAAACTTCTCGAGCAGATTTGAAAGTATTGAATTCGGCTAAATTGTCACAATAGTCATATGAACTATAAAATCCAGGTCTATTTACGCCAGCGATAATTAAACCGCCTGTATGATACGCATACCCATCATTAAATAAAAAGAAAGCACTGATATATCGTTCATTAAATTTCGAAGCAGTGTCTGCAATGTGATTAGAAGGTATGCGTCTACAGTATCGTGTCGTTTGTTTTTCACAATAATAATAGCCGTTAGTTTTCAATATATTGTTATTGATGCGGAAGTCACTCGGAGGAAATTTTAAGAATCTGACGTTTGTCAAAGGAGAGCAGGCGACAAGAAAAGTCGAGATATATAGTAGAAGTCTTTTCATTTGTCTTGTGTGCATAAATGGGGCATAACTAATGAATAATCGTAATTTTTCTCACAAAAATATCTTTCTCTTGTTGTACTTTTAAAAAGTAAACCCCATTAATAAATTGATTGACATCAATAGTTTCGATAACAGAATTTATTGTTTTTTCGAAAATTAATTTTCCTGTTATATCTGTTAACTCCCATTTAATAATGGGTTGGGTAGAATGTATAGTAACTATATCTGTGCATGGGTTTGGGTAGATTAAAATTTCGTTAGTTTTAGTATTAGCCAAAAATTCGGTAACAATAGTGCTAACAAAAAAGAAATTTAAAATATCATTCATCATACTATTACGTTTAGTAGCAGGATAAATTGTTTCAAACGGAAACCCGAAATATACCAATTTGCCATTGCTAGTGCCACCACTAAATAATCCAGAAAAATAAATAGCTGATTTACTTGTTGTGGCATTTGTATAACGCAAGGTAGCTATACTTCCATTTAAAGAGTTTATTACATCTGGATAATCTACATTATAGATTCCATTACTTCCATTATCAAAAGTAGTAGTATCATTAAAATTAAAAATACTAGCAGTAGTTTCATTTAATGTTTTATACCAAGTGCTAGCTTGGTTATTGGGCGAATCGGCCACATAACTTGCTTTTAAATAATTATTATAAAATGCCTTATCGGTTGTTGTACCACTGTTATCCAAATCCCACCCAATTTCAGAACCACTTGTAAAAAAATTACCGCCTTGTTTTAAATAGTTTTGAACCAAAATTTGCTCACTACTATTAAAGGTTTGGTTAGCCGTACTTTCTTTGCCCAACAGCCAATCAACAGCTTTGTAAGTTGCTAAATTTATAAGACCATCTTGTATGGCTTCGTTAGTAGCCGAAGAAAAGTTTTTATTACAATTTTTTATTGACGAGCCATGCTGACGAATAAAATCATATGTATTACCTGTTATCGTTCTATCAAAACCGTTTACTATTAAAACACTATCTTGATAGTTGCAGGGTACTGCAGCCAGAACTTCTGAAATATTAGAGGTAATGGAATAAGTAGTATTGTATGCTGCAATTTTTATATAACAAATTTGCCCTACAGTTGGCGATAAAATTAAATTTGTTTTTAATTGTGTAACAGGTGGGTTAAATACTGTGCCGTTAGTGCTTGTATAAATTTTATAATGAGTGGCATTATTATCATTTTTAACTTTTATTTCGATGCTATTATTTACTTTATTAACAACTGCAAAAGATATTGGTGTGCTTAAACTACCAACTGGTGTAAAATAAGGGTAATAAGGCTGAGCAATCACACCCTCATCACTCAATAAAGTATTTAATGTTGACGATTGTAACATGTTTTTTATAGTGGTAGGATTACCATTATATAATATAGCGTTTTGTACCAATCTAATACCATGGCTGTAATCCATGTAAGTATCGGCATGAACATTGGTAAGCGGTTGAATAGGATTACCAACCGAAGTATGCCAACCGTAAATTATAACGCGATTAGAGGTTGTATAAATTTGATTAGAAATAATTACATCTTTTTTATCACCACTAGTTGCCGTACCTAATGTATTTGTAAAACTACTGCGTTGCGAGCCCACCATATTATTGTGTTGCGCAAAGGCTTGAACGGTTGTCATAGTGCCACTTGCTGATATTGTTAGTGGTGTTAACGTTAAATTCGCTTGGGCATAAATATCATTTACCATTTTACGAGTGGGTAAAGTGCAACCAATACTATCGGCTATTTTTGTAGCAATAATAGGCGACATAGGGCATAAAAAATAATCAATATCACTTCCAATAGCTATATAATCAGGTATAACATAATACGTAACGCTTTGCAAACTGCTACTAATAATGGCGGTAGATGTTACTGGTGTTAACGTACGTAAAAAATTAGGTACATTACCTTTTATAAATTCGTTATAAATTAAATTTTCGCGGGCTGTAAAACTAAGCGGCGCAATAGCAGCAGTAAATTGAGTACCTGTCATATAGGACGCTAAACGTGGCGGAATGTTTAGCGTTTGGCTTTTAACACTACCGCAAACTGCTAACATTAAAAAAATAAATAATTTTTGCATAGTTTTAAAAATAATAGTTGAAGTTAATGATTGAATTTGAAGAAAAAAATAATTAAAATTTCTAAACTGATTTAAATTTAAAACTTATAAAGTTATTTTAAAAATCGTCGTCTTCCGCTTTTTTCTTAGGCGTTTGAAGTGTTTTTTTAGAGGAATTATTTACGTTTGGTTTTTCTAATTCAAATTGATTGTTTGCTTTTATAATTTGTTTACTTGTAGCTGAATCTTTTTTAAATAATCCAAATTCATCCTTTAATAATTTCTTTAGTGTTTGTTTTTCTTCTTTAATATCGGTTTTAATTTTATCTTTTAATCCTTTTCTATCATACTTGATTATTGGGTTATCAATTGTGCCTGTCATTAATATAAATGCGCTTCGGCGGTTATCTTTATCATTTTCAATAATGCCAAATTCAGCATCATCTTTTTTGCGTTTTTTAGATAATAATTCGCTAATTAGTAATTGAATGTGGTAATCAATTTCATCATTAAACGAATGTGTACCCCAAAAACTTATATTTAAAGCGGAGTTATTTAACTCAGTTTTAGGCATTATAATTACACTATTTTTTATTTCGATTGTACTTTTTAACGTTGAAAATTTAATACGTCGCAAATCTTGTAAATTAACAAATTTAGAAAGACTAAATAAGGGCTTAAAATCAACTAATTCACCACGTTCAATCGTCATATCTGATGTGGCTTGCAGCGATTTATAATCGGGTTCTAGTTTAGTATTCCAATTACAACTAAAATCAATAGTGGATGTTAAAAAACCTTTTATGTTTTTATCTTGTAAAGTTGTTTGCCCAAAATTATTTACACTTGTAAATAATTGATTTACGTTTATGTTTTTTAAATTGGCCTGTAGTACTACCTCTAATTTATTGTTAGAATTATCGGCAAAAGCATCAACATTAGCCTCGCCTTCCATAGTATTAAAGTGCATATCACTTATAATTGCTTTTTGATTTTTTATTTCAATGGTGCCTGCAATTTTTTGAGCTTCAAATTTATTAAACTTAAAGTTGCTAATGTTTGCATCTAATTTAAAATTAATGCCAGCCGGTATTAAAGTTGTTGTAGTTGTTTGTGCTGAATTTGTAGAGGCTAAAAAATCATCTAAATTAAAGTTTGTTGAAACTAAACTACCATTAATAGTGAGCGGCTGTGTAGCATCTAATAAATAATTAAACATGGCAGGCATTTTTCCGTTTAGTAAAACATCGCTAGAACCTCTAGTTAATTTTAAATCTTGCACTATAATTTCTCTATCAACAGCCATTAAGGAGCAACTTTCAATAGCAAAAATTTTATTATCGCCTTTAAATTGTGCTTGTAAGTTTTTAATAGATGCGTTTAAGTTTAATTGTACATTATTAGAAAATGTTTTTGTTTTTAAGTCGTTTAACTGCCCTTTAATACTAGCGTATAAATTTAATTTACCATTTAATTTAGTTAGGGTATCCATTGGCCAAAAGGCATATACATTGGCTAAATCAACATTTGCAATTAAATTTGCTTTTATAAAAGGTTGGTTAAAATTATTAATGTTTAAATTACCGTTTAGTATATCGTTATTTAATGTAGCCGAAATGTTTTTTAATTCTAATTCTGAATTTAACGGCGAATAATTTAAAACCCCTTCTAAATTAACAGCTTTGACGGTAATAGATTTTGCTTTATAGGTGATTTTAGCATCTACAATACCAAAAGCACTATTGGTTGAAAATTCAAAATTTTTGTATTTAATATTCCCACTCGCATAAAAATTACCCATGCTTTCGTAGTCGTTAGTTTTTTGTTTATAAGCCTCTGGTAATAAAGATAATACAGACTCAATATCTAAATTTTTTACTATGTAATTTAAATCTAAATTTTGCAAACTATCTTCATATTTAAAATCTCCAGCAACGTTAAATTGCATTTTATTTAAAGTAATACTAGCTGAATTTATTTTATAATTTGTATTTGTAACCTTAAGCGCAACGTTAATATTGCAATTTTTGTTTTGAAAAATATTTTTTTTATACGAGCTTATTTTATTAATAACTAGCTGCCCTTTGGACGTTAAAGTATAATCTTTATCTTTAAAATTACCACTAAAGCTAAGCGCACTGATCGTAATATTACTTTTAAATTTTGTTTTATAATCTGTATATAAAACATTACCATTAATGAGTTTAATATCTTGCAAATTAAAACTTAAACTATCGTTTTTTGAACTATTAGCAGAGGGTTCTTGATTCCAAAAAACATAATTAGGTTTGCCATTTTTAAATGTTTTTAAATTTGTGTAAAAAGAATTTAATGTAATTTTTTTTATATCGTATTTTTTATTCCATAAATCGCTAACACTAAAAAACAAATTTAATTGTTTAGCAAATAACAAAGTATCTCTGGTTTTAGTATTTGAAGCCTCAAACATTAACACATCTTTAAATTGTAAAGAGCAATCGGGAAAAGATTTAATAATAGTAATATCAATATTACTTGGGTTTATAACAACTTCAGCTTTCAAATTTTTATTTAGTTCTTTAATTATTATAGCCTTTACATCTTTTTCATAAATAAAAACTAAGGCTATTGCGGCAATAATTAATAAAGTTAAAGCCATAAAAAACCACATAAAAAACTTTAGTGTTTTTTTTAAAATAGATTTTTTTTGATTATTATTTTCTGGTTTATCCAACTATTAATTTAAAATGCCTTACACTATAAAGGTTACAATAAAATTGTTTAAAAATTGCTAATTATATAAATAGTTTAAACAATTAGCCTTTAATAAACACTATTTATATTTCATTATTTTTTTATCCTAATTATTTTTATAATTTTAACAAATAAATTAAATAAAAACTAAAATGGACGTAAACGACACAAACAATACCACACCAATTGATAACAATCAGAATCCGTACAATAATTTTAACCAAAATATTGGTGGTGGTGGTCAAATAACTTTACCAAACAGTGTAGGCGTTTTGGTGCTGGGTATATTATCAATTGTACTTTGTTGGTGTTATGGCATAATTGCTATAGCCTTAGGAATTATATCAATTGTTTTGGCTTCTGGGGCAAATAAATTGTATTTATCAAATCCAAATGCTTATACTTTAGCATCGTATAAAAATATGAAAGCAGGGAGAATATGTGCTATAATTGGCATAAGTTGTGGCGCACTTTTTATTGTTTATATAATAATTATGGTAGCAATATTTGGCACTTTAGCCTTTAATTTGGCCCGCATGGGCGCTTTACACTAAAATGCTACAATTTTTTGAGCAACATTTATTTGCCTGTTCATTTAAATTATTTTTGGGAATAGACTGTCCTGGTTGCGGCATGCAAAGGGCTTTAATTGCTTTATTAAAAGGTGATTTTGTACAAAGTTTAACTTTTAATGCGAGTTTAATACCCTTTTTAATTACAATAGGCTTTACAATTTGCCATTTAAGTTTTAGTTATAAAAATGGGGCACGATTAATTGTTGTATTTTTTAGCTGTACAGTGGCTATAATGATGAGCCAGTTTATTGTAAAATTAATTGCTTCAACACCTTAAAAAATTAAACCCAAACAAAAATTACCATTTTTTAAGATAATTTAGGCATTTGTGGTAAGAGTAAGTTTTTTATTTTATATAAATTTACTTTCTTTGTGTTAAGTTTAGTTAATTAGTGCATAATTTGTAATTTGGCACGTTGTATGCTTATAATTTATAATACAAAAAAAATGAAAAAAATAATTTTAACATTAATTATTGCAATAAGTACATTTACTCTAAGTGCTCAAAATACTGCTGCTAAGTTTGGGTATGTTGATACCGACTATATTTTAGGGCAAATACCTGAATATAAAGCGGCACAAAGTGAATTAGATAAAACAAGTATACAATGGCAAAAAGAAATTGAAACAAAATATACCGAAATTGACAAACTTTATAAAGCCTACCAAGCCGATGCAATTCTTTTAACTGAAGACATGAAAAAGAAACGCGAAAACGAAATTATTAATAAAGAAAAAGAAGTAAAAGACTTACAAAAACAACGTTTTGGAGTGGATGGCGAATTATACAAAAAACGCCAAGAATTAGTAAAACCAATACAAGATAAAGTATTTAATGCTATTAAAGCCGTTGCCGAAAAAAGCGCTTTAGGCTTTGTATTAGATAAAAGTGGTCAAGTATCAATACTTTACGCAAATAGTAAATATGATAAAAGTGATGATGTATTAGTTTACTTAGGGTATAAAAAATAAAAAAAACATATATAAAACATAAATAAAAACGTAACAATAAATTATGAAAAACTCGGTTAAAAAAGTAGCATTAGTAATTGCATCAGTTGGATGTTTAACATTTGCTAATGCACAAAAAACAGCGCATTTAAGTTTAGACTCTTTAATAAGTATGATGCCAGAAACGAAAACAGCTAAAGACGCAGCACAAAATTATTTAAAAGGTATTGAAGCCGAGGTGTTAGGAATGCAAACCGAGTTAGAAACTAAATATAAAGATTATTTAGAAAAAGAAGCTACGATGGCCGAGCCAGTTAAACAAAATAAACAACAAGACTTAAATCAATTACAAAAACGTATTGAAGATTTTAGACAACAAGCACAACAAGATTACCAACGTAAATATGGCGAATTAACAGCCCCAATTATGGAAAAAGCTAAAAAAGGTATAGATGCAGTTGCTAAAGAAGGTGGTTATAAATATGTGTTAGATACAAGCACAGGCCTAGTATTATATAGCGAAGCAGGTGAAGATATATTATTGGCAGTAAAAAAGAAATTAGATAGTATGCCAGCTGCTGTAATACCAGGTGTAGGCGGAACAACAGCTCCTAAAAATCCAAAAACACCAGGAACAACACCAAAAGGAAAATAAATAAAAAATTAGTAGTTTAATTTTTATATAAAGGTTAGCAAATTAATTGCTAACCTTTTTTGTTTAAACTTATTTTATGTTTAATAAATAATTTTAGCCGTTTTATGTTTTTTTATAAAATTATTTAAATCAATTGGCTCATTATTTTCGTTTGTAATTAAATTTTTATGAGTAATAATTAAACTGCTTCCTTTGTGAAGATAAATAATAGAGCCTTTACAAATTATAAGTTTATTGGTAATTGTATAATTTTTTTTCTTTTGTATGATTAAAGTACCATCAATTTTTATAGGCTGTGTTTCTATTTTATTTTTAGTAATGGTTATTTTTAATTGATAATTATTTACTAATTGGCTTTTATAAATGCCGCGCCCATAAGCACTAACAAATAGGGTATTTGTAGCATAATTAATAGCCAAATCTAGCATCATAACATTTGGTAGCTTGTTGCTTATACCATTTAATTTATGCCATATTAACGTATCTGTTATTAAATCTCGGTAATAAATTCCATCATCAAGGGCAGCATACATTACATTACTGTACTTATCAATAATTAGTTTGTTAATGCCTAATTTTGGTAAATTGTAGTTAATTTCGGTAACAATGCATTTATTTGAATCAATAAAATAATTCATTTTAAATAAACGCGAATTGGTTTGATTAAACACATCTCTACTAACAAAATAAAAAACGTTTTCATTTATTTCATCGCTTATTAAGGAAGTAATTTCAGCCCATCTACAAATTTCTAAGCTATTGCCATGCACTGCAATGGGCGTTAAATCAACCCAATTTGGCGTTTTACTTGTAATATCTTCGCAAAAAATAAGTTTACCAGTGTTAGTTGATTCCCAATTAGGATTATGAAAACTGGCAATTACTGTATTTTTATGTATTATAAAATTTTTTAAAGTTGGACTTTTTTGTTCGCCCGTTTGGTTTTTATAAAATGGTAAATCGGCAAATTTTTCAAATTGTGTTTGGTTATTTTCTAAACTACGTATACTCATGCGCCAAATATGATGGTGCCCAATATATACCATTGTATCTATATATTTAATTGGACGACGTCCGTCATAAAATTCATCGGGTACGTTTAAATAATTATGCTGGTTGGTTTTTAAATTCCAATAAATTAAAGAGGGGGCATTACACTCGCCCACTGCCGAATGTGGATTTATTACTGCTGTTAAATACCCATCGCCACAAGAGTTTACATTATTAAAACTTGTATTTTCTTTAATTAAAAAATTGCCATTATCTTGTGCACCAGCGGCTAAAAGCAGGGTATCGCTTTGGGCTACATCTATACCCCAAAACATATTGGCGTTTAATCCAATTCCATTTAAGCTTTGCCATGCAAGTGTTTTACAATTTTGTAAATACGAAATACCACCATCGTTTGCTAAAAATAATTTATCATTTAAGCCTTTATAAGTGCTATTACTAAGTTGCATTGCTCTAACATCTGCATGTGTGTTATGCGCATTATAGGTTGTAATTTTATTAAATGTTTTCCCTCCATCTAAACTTCTCGATACCTCTGTCATAGCAATATACATTACACTTGTATCTGTTTGATTGACTTCAAACTCTAAATTAAAGTAAGCGCCGCCATTAGCGTGTGCAATACCTTGTGGGTTAATATTGTTACTAAATACTTGTCCATTAAAATACTGTATAAACACTTCTCCCCATCCAGTAGCAATGTAAAATTTACCTTTATATTTAGGTAAAAAAATAGTTGCAATTTCTATACGTTCGCCCTTATTTAGTGTAGGAGTAATTTCATTTAAAGTATTTCCAAAATTAGTACATACAAATAATTTTGGTTCGTAATAGTTATACGTTTTAGTGCTTACATAAAATTTCCCAGTTTCAAAAGGTGCAAATTCAACATCGCAAATGCTCCAATTTTTATACCCCGCAGTTACATCTTTTATTGGAAACTCTATTTTTTTAAATGTTTGCCAATCGTTTGTGGTTATATATACATTATGATTTGAATACGCTATCATTTCATTTTGGTTTTGCGGGTTTGCTTTTAAACCAAATAATGGGAATAAATTTGCTTTCTCGGCTTTTGGCCCAATGGCTTGCCATGTTAAACCAGCATCTATAGTTTTTAAAATACCATTACCGTAGGTTTCGGGCATACCCCCACCAATTTGCGCGGTGCTTATATAAATTGTTTTATTATTAGTATTAGGTTTTACAACAATATCACTTATACCAAAATTTATACCTTGGTAAGTATCTGTTATATTTACCCAATTTGGCAAACTATCTAGTGCATTTTGGGTTTTAAATAAACCACCACAAGCGCTACCCGCTAATACATAATTTGCGTTTGTACTATCTATCCAAACACTTTGATATAAGCCTTTTACTTGTTCGGTAGTTTGTTTTGGGCCTACATAATGCCACTCTACTGCTTGGGTTTGAGAAAAATAAATAGAGGTGTAAAAAAATAAAGTTATAAAAATGCGATAACACATTATTTTTATTTATAATGTTAGCGGCTTACCCTGGTAATAATCTAACACTTTTAATTTAAAAATGTAGTCGTATTTACTTTGTAGCAAATTACTTTCCGCAGCAAACAAACGGTTTTTAGCCGAATTAAAATCAAAAGCACTAATGGCTCCAGCATTAAATTTTTGTTGTGCATATTTAAATGATTCGTTAGCGGCATCCACACTGGCTTTGGTAGCGTTATATTTATTTAAGGCGGCCTTAGCATTAGCAAAGGCTTGAGCAATAGTTTTGTATAAATTTTGCTCCACCAAATCTTGGCTAAAACGTGCATTTAATGCATTTATTTTTGCGTTTTTTACAGCGGTATGTGTTTGCAAACCATTATATAAAGGTACATTTAAAGTAAAACCAATACTTTTATTTACATTATCTTTAAACTGGTCAGCAAATGGCTTTTTACGAGTTACATAATTTGTAATTGGTGTAAATACAGTATCGCCTTTATTAGTAATTCCACTTGCTTGAAACCCACTAATATTAGCACTTACAAATTCTTTACCTAAGCCAGAATAACCAGTACCCATACTACCTGTTAAACTTAAACTTGGGCTTATCCTACCTTTACTTGCCGCCAATGTTTTTTCTGCACTTTTAATAGTGTATTCTGCACTTTTTATACTTGGTTGGTTTTTTAAAGCCGTTTCGTAAACATACTGTATATTATTTGCAAGTAAAGTATTTTCTTGTACATCAATATTTGGCTTAGCAATGCTAAAATTGGTAACAGTATCTAAATTTAGCAGTTGCTTTAAGTTTAAAAGTGCTAATTGGTAATTATTATCGGCTGTAGTAATATTTACATCTTCGCTTGCTAATTGGGCTTTTACATCATACTCAACACTTTTAGCTAAGGCTCCAGCATTAACTAATTTTTGTGTACGCTCTAACTGCTCTTTAGTAATAGCATATTGGTTGGTCGAAATTTTTAATAACTCGTCGGTAAAAATTAAAGTAATGTAGGCGTTGGCCACATTTAAACTTAAATCGTTTTGCTGTTGTTTTAAATTTTCAACACCGCTTAAATATTTGTATTCATTGGCTTTAATGGTGTTGTGCTGGCTTAAGCCGCTCCATAAAACCACATTACTGCTTATATAAAAATTTTGAGATAATACTTGCGTATTGGCAAACGTATTAGTAAACCTATCAATAGTTTGACCAAAGTTATAAGTATGTGATGCGCCTAAATTTAAAGTAGGTAAAATACCCGCTTTACTTTGTATAGTATTATTTTTATTTAATTCGTTAGTTAAGGCACTTTGCTTTAAACTAATATTATGATTTGTAGCATAACTAATACACTGTTGCAAATCCCAAGCTTGTTGACCTTTAATGCAGCTTAAACTTATTACAAACAAAAAAATAAAAAAATGTTTCATTGTTAAAAATTATATAAGTGTAAAAATACTTAATTTATTTTTTAAAGCAGTAATTAATAGCTATCGCCTAATTATATAAAGTTTTTAATGATTACATTGTGAATAAGTGTTTTATCTACCCATTTAAAATGGCAAAAATTACCTATCTTTAAGCATTAAATTTAATACATGGGATGTAGTAGTGGATGTAGTACCGAAAGTAATGGAATACCAAAAGGGTGTAATAATAACGGCTCTTGTGGTACAGACAGTGGTTGCAATAAATTAACTGTTTTTGATTGGTTGGGTAATATGAATTTACCCGAAGGCCAATCTACCTTTCCAATATTAGAAATACGCTTTAAAAATTCGCGTAAAGAATATTATAAAAACGTAAATAACCTTAGTTTAAACGTGGGCGATGCCGTAGCTGTTGAAACCACTAGTGGACACGATATTGGAATAGTTAGTTTAACGGGAGAACTAGTTAAGCTCCAATTAAAAAAACACAATATTAAAGCTGATAGCGAAGAAGTTAAAAAAATATATCGTAAGGCAAAACAAAGTGATATTGATAAATGGAAAGAAGCGCAAGCATTAGAAGTTGATACCATGTATAAAGCCCGCACCATTGCTTTAAAATTAGGCTTAGCTATGAAATTAAGCGATGTAGAATACCAAGGCGATAAATCAAAAGCTATATTTTATTATACCGCCGAAGCACGTGTAGATTTTAGAGAATTAATAAAAGTTTTAGCTACAGAATTTGGCGTTAGAATTGAAATGAAACAAATTGGTGCTAGGCAAGAAGCCGCTCGTTTAGGCGGTATTGGCGCCTGCGGACGTGAATTATGTTGTAGCACCTGGCTTACCGATTTTAGAGCTGTTAGTACCAGCGCTGCACGTTACCAACAATTATCGCTTAACCCTTTAAAATTAGCTGGGCAATGTGGTAAATTAAAATGCTGTTTAAATTATGAATTAGATAGTTATATAGATGCTTTAAAAGAATTTCCTGAAATGGAAGGCAAACGCCTAAAAACAAAAAAGGGCGAGGCTTTTTTACAAAAAACAGATATTTTTAAACGCACCATGTATTTTAGTTACCGTAGCGAACCCGATGTGTTTATTCCCTTAAGTGTTACATTGGTAAAAGAAGTATTACAAGCCAACGAAAAAGGTGAGTTACCAGATGATTTTAAAGTAGCATTTAAAGAAACTAATAAAATAAAAGTAGTTGAACATAGCTTTGAAAACGTTGTAGGACAAGATAGTTTAACGCGTTTTGATAGAACCAAAAGTAACAAACCAAACTTTAAAAATAATCCTAACAAAAAAAGTCAGCACAAAAAGCCTATAACTTTAAGCGAAGACACTAACCCTGAGCGCATACAAAAAAAACCGCAAGGGCAAAATAACCCAAATCCTAATCAGGTTAAAAACACTAAACCAAACCCTAATCAAAACAAACCACAACACCGTAAGCCTCATCATAACAACAATAAAAATAATACCACACCAAATAATGACGCTAACAAAACTAATAACCCACCGCAATAAATTAGTATTTGCTTTTAGCTTACTATTTGTATTTACAGCTTGTAACAAAAATACTGTATTTAGTAAATACCAAACCTTTAAAGAAAACGAGTGGTTTGTAAAAGATAAAGCTGTATTTGATGTGGATATTACGGATGTAGAATCGTTAAACACTATTTCCTTAATGGTACGCCATGCTGATAGCTACCCTTACAGTAATTTATTTTTATTTGTTACCACAAAATATCCTGATGGAAAAACCTTAAGCGATACTATGGAAGTAGTTTTAGCGAACGAAAAAGGCGAATGGCAAGGCAGTGGCGCAGGAGATATTTTTGATTTTAAAATACCCATTAAAAAAAATATTCGCTTTCCAAAAGCTGGTAAATATCAATTCACATTTGAACAAGCCATGAGAGTAGACCCCCTACCCCTTATTATGGATTTTGGCTTTGAAATTGAAAAAAGTAAGTAAAAAAAATTAAGGTTGTAAAAAAATTATACACCAATAGAAGCAAACCAGTTTTGAAACTGTGTACCTAAAACCGGTAATGGTTTTTCTTGGGCATTAACTGCCGAAATTAAGCCCATTATCCAAAGTACAAACAACCCAATACCAATAGCCATGCTAAATATCCAACCTACGCCAGGTATAAAATGTAATGGTATTCTAATAAACATAGTTGCAATTGCAAGCAATGCTATGCCTAAGGCTTGGCGCAAATGAAACGCACCCAACGATGTTTTATTACTGCCATGCATTACTAACGCTATTATCCACCCAATTATGGTTATATAACTAATTATTGCTATTGTTTTACCATTATCGGCAGTTGGCTGTGTGTTTATGTTTTCCATTTATATTTTTTGTTTTAAAATTTCAGTTAACTATTATCTCTTAAATCAATTAATTTTTGTTTAATTTTTTGTAATTTATTAATCACTTCGCCATTAGGATTAGAGATACTAGTTGTTGTGACTTTTTTAACAGGTTTATTTTTTAACTGCTCTTTAGCGCCCTGTATTGTAAAACCTTGTTTTTTTATTAATTCAACAATTTGCTGTAAATAATTAATATCTTTTTGAGTAAATAACCTATTGCCTTTTTTATTTTTTGTTGGCTTCAAAGTATCAAACTCTTTTTCCCAAAAGCGAATAGTGCTTGCGTTTATTTCAAACATTTGGCTTACTTCGCTAATAGAATAATATAGTTTTTGTGTTTCTTCTTTTACTGACATTAATATAAAACTATAACAATTTATTAAAAATTAAAACTTTTTTTATTAACAGATAATTAAATAGGAAGAAAGTTGATATTATACTATTGATGTTAAAGATTTAACATATTTTGCCAAATGTAACATTCGTAGGCCATACCAGCTAAATACTTCTCCATCAACAATTATTATTTTACTATTTGGTAAATGCTGTTGTAATTCAAAAATATGTTTTTGTTTAAATGGAAACGGCTCGCTTGATAAAAAACAAAATTGTGGTTTAAGTTTTTCTAAATTTTCAATATCAATACTAGGGTAACGTGTTAATTTAAAAGCAATATTTTTTAGCCCTAAATAATTTAAAATAAAATTAATATAAGTATCATTAGCAGCGAGCATATAGGGTTTATACCAAATAAAATAAGCTACTGTTTTTTTGTTAAATATATTTTTAATTGATAGTAACGATTTTTTTATTTGTGTAATTAAAACTTTAACTTCTTCTTCTTTATTTAAAATAAGGGCTAGTAGTTTCATCATTTTAAAAGAATCATCAAAATTATAAATATCACTTATCCAAACATTAAATTCTTTTTGTAGTAATTCTATTTCTGCTTGGTTGTTTTCTTCTTTATTTGCAATTATTAAATCGGGTTTTAGAGCTCTAATTTTATCAATATTTAGTTTTTTTGTACCTCCTACTCTATCAATACTATTAAACATTTCGGTTGGATGTATACAAAATTTTGTAATACCTACCAATTGCTTTTTAATACCTATATGCCACAAAAATTCAGATTGCGATGGAACAACTGAAATAATACGAGTTGGCGTTTTGGTAAGTGTAATGGTGTTATTTAATTGATCGTTATAAATGGGCATAAAAAATTATAACTGAGATGTAAATGTAACAAGCAGGTTAAAAACATCAACATAATCGGTTAAAGGCAATGTAGCCGCCACATCAAATACATCGTGGTAGGCAGCTATTCCCCCTAAAGTATAAATAAAAAAACTTGGTACACCCGCTTCAGTAAACCAGTAATGGTCGCTATTGGCAGCCTTGCCACGTTTTTTAATATCTTTAATTAATAACCCGTTTTTAAAATTAATATCATTTAATATATTAAATTGTTTTTGGTACACAAAAGCATTTACTACCATAATACCATCATTACCTGTACCCAATAAATCTAAATTTATTAAAAATTTAATTTTTTTTAGGTTAAGAACTTTACTTTCAACAAAAAATTTAGAACCAATTAAACCGGCCTCTTCGCCTGCAAAAAACAAAAAAATCGTTTTATACCTTGGCAGATTTACAGTATAATACTTTATTAAATTTAATAACATACTTACACCACTTGCATTGTCGTTAGCACCTGGAAAGTAAGTATCCTTACCCATTCCACCCAAATGATCGTAATGTGCAGAAAATACAATTACCGAATCGGAAGTTGAACTGCCAGCAATATAACATCCTATGTTTTTACTTTCAAAATTTGTAATTATCTTATTTTTAATATTTAAATTAATACTAATTGGTTCGTCTGTAATACGATTTTTATCTAATTGTATTTCACAAAAACCATTTACAGAACTAGCTACACTAAACGTTAATTTATTTTTTTTTGTTACTACAACTAATGGCTTTTGTTCGTTACTTTGGAAGCTAATACTATCTTTTTTTAGCAGTTTAAATTTACCCTTAGCCGAATTTGAATTAGGGTTTACAATATAATCTATCCCAGCAATTAAGTTTTTACCATTAAGTTTTACCTCACATTCACTAGGAAAAGTATTTACATTGTGTAAAAAGGGTTGAGTAAAAATACCATTAAATAAAGGCTGGCATTTAGCCATTTTTAATTCATTAATAATTATAGCTTCGGCATTTTGTAAACCATTATTTACGTAACCTCTACCAAAACAATAGTTTGACGTAAGTTTAGCAATTATTTCGCGGGCGTAAAGGGTATCTTGGGCTAAAAAATTAAAAGGTAGTAGAAGTAATAATGCAATTGCTATTTTTTTCATTAATCAAATCGTTTTTTAATAATACTATATAAATGTTTAACCGTATCAGCAGTTTCTTTCCATTGGTAAACTTCTTTTAAGCTATTTAAATATAACTCGCTATCGTACCAAGTATTTAGCGAATTTAATTGCTCATACGCCACATTATACTCGGTATTATTTTGTTTAAATAATTCATTTATAAATCTAAATTTATCGTTTAAGCCAATATTTATTTTTTTAATGCGAGGGGCTAAATCATTCATGTCTGTATTGGCTATAACAGGTTTTTGCTCTTCAATTGGCTTATCTTCTGGCCCTAAATTTTTAATTTGAGATTCTTCTACTTGTTTTTCGCTCACTTTTGAATGAATATTAAAACTTGGCGAAATTTCTTTTTCTAATTTACTGTATTTATAAATTACTAAACTTTCTTGTAACGCAATTAATTGTTGCATTAAAGCCTCGCAATCCTTAACCGATGGCTGTATAGTATCATCTACAAACAATTCTATTGTGGGTACAATTTCTTTTATTTGCAATTGAAGTTTACTTAAAATTTTATCTAAAGCCATATATTGTGAATAAATTTACAACTAAATGTAGTTTGATTTTATTATACCAAACACTACATTTAACTTTTGTTTTAAACGCTTTTTAAACAATGTTTTTAGAAAATAATAATTCGGGTAGAAAACGAGGCTGGATAGAGGTTGTGTGCGGAAGTATGTTTTCGGGTAAAACCGAAGAGTTAATTCGTCGCTTAAAACGTGCCCAATTTGCAAAACAAAAAGTTGAAATTTTTAAACCTAAAATAGATACTCGTTACGACGAAGTAAAAGTTGTATCGCACACGGGTATTGAAATTATGAGTACACCCGTACCTTCAAGCGCAAACATTTTACTATTAGCTAACGATGTGGATGTGGTGGGTATAGACGAAGCACAATTTTTTGACGATGAATTACCTAACGTGTGTAATCAATTAGCCAACCGCGGTATTAGGGTTATTATTGCAGGTTTAGATATGGATTTTGCAGGCAAACCCTTTGGCCCTATGCCACAATTAATTGCAACTGCCGAGTATGTTACAAAAGTACACGCTATTTGTATGAAATGTGGTTATTTAGCTTATGTTAGCCATCGAACTTCAGCCAGTGAAGATTTAGTTTTATTGGGCGAAACTGATAATTACGAGCCCTTGTGCCGTAATTGCTATAACGAGAGTTTTATAAAAAAATAATTTTTTTATACTTAAATATCGTTAATTAATTTTAACATTCTAAAAAACAAATCACATTTAAAAAATTATTACCTTTGTTAAACATTTGAAAAAGTATCTATTCATATTTTTTAGTTTTTTTTACTTTATAGCTGCATCCGGTGTAACGCTTAATTTACATTATTGTGATGGCGAGTTAAAAACTGTTTCGCTACTGAAAACTAACGAAGCTGGCTGTTGTGGCGCTGATGAAGAAGAAATGGGTGATGATGGGTGTTGCAAAAATACTACCACTCTTCTAAAAATAAGCGATACGCACAAAGCGGCTGTTTCAATTAAATTTTTTGAAACTACTCATATATTAACTGCTGTTTCGCCTACTTCTAATTTCATAAATAATGTACTTGCATCTCAACCAGTAATTACTTATTATATAAATCCTCCGCCCGTCTCATTCGGCAAACCACTCTATTTAAAAAACAGAGTTTTAATTATTTGATTATTTTCAATTTTAATACATTGCTACTAATTTGCATTAGTAGTTAAAAGTGTATTTACAAATACATTATTTAAACCCAACACATTAACTGTTAATGGGGTAATAATTTAATTAATTTAATTTAAAAATAATTTAAAATGAAAAAAATAATCATCACCTTAATAATATTGCTGTTTTTTACAGCTACTATTAAAGCACAATATGTAAAAGTAGAGCTACAAGCTGCTGGACTAACTTGCTCTATGTGTTCAAAATCTATACACAAACAATTAAAAACACTTAGTTTTATAGATAGTATTGGTGTAAATTTAGATAAAGCTACCTTTATTATTTTTTTAAAAACTAACCAATTAGTTGATTTTAAGGCTATAAAATTAAAAGTTGAAGACGCTGGCTTTTCGGTTGCTAGCTTAAATGTATTTTATAATTTTAAAAACTATAATGTAGAAGCAAATTCTGCCTTTAGCTATAACCAAAGTACTTTTAATTTTATTACAACAAAATTACAAATATTAAATGGTATAGTACCTTTTAAAATAATTGATAAAGGTTTTATAAGTGCTAAAGAATTTAAAAAATACTCTGCTTTAATAAAACCAAATAATGTTCAAAATAGCTATAATATTACCTTATAAAATGAGAGCAGTATTATTTTATTGCTTGTTATTATTTTCGGTAAATTTAGTTGCACAAGAGTTATTTCCTTTAACCGAACCTGCTAGTAATATGGCCACCAAGTCTATTGGTATTCGTTTAAATAACGAATTTATGCCCTATGCTACTAGCTCACATAATTTAACCTATGCAGGTAGTTCAAACATGTTTAGAACTGGCATTGAAGCAATGGTAGGTATTACTAAAAAATGGATGGCACACGCATTGATATTTTCGAGCAATATGCACCAACAAAATTTTAAATTTGAAGGCGGTGGCTTTTATTTAAAATATAGGCTGTACTCTATTGATAATATTCAATCGCATTTTAGAATTGCTTTATATGGCAAAGGTGCGTTAGTTAATAATGCTATACATAGTAACGAAATTAATTTGGGTGGAGATAATTCGGGTGGAACCACAGGCGTAATTTTTACACAACTTTTGCATAAAACTGCATTATCTGCATCCTTTGGTTACATAAAAGGCATATCCAATATTAAGCCTAATGTTTTAAATGATTCCGCTTCAAATGTATTAAATTACTCTTTGTCGTTTGGGCAATTAGTATTACCTTTAAAATATATAAATTATAATCAACCAAATTTTAACTTGTACTGTGAATTTTTAGGAAAAACAAATACCAATACTAAACAAAGTTATTTAGATATTGCCCCTGCCCTACAATGTATTATAAATAGTGTATTTAGAGTAGATGTTGTATATAAATATCAATTATTTGGAAATCTGAGTCGCTTAAACACAAATACCATTTCGTTACGATTAGAATATAATTTTTTTAACGCTTATAAATAATATTTAAAACAAACATAAATGAAAAACATTAAAACAATTACCAGCAAACTACTAATTACTCTAATCGTACTACATTTATTTTCGTGTAAAAAGAAAAAAGAAGAAGACCCTGTTGTTGTTAATACCATAACTACCGGAGCACCAACAGTTACAACTACTGCTTCAACAAACGACGTAACCATAAATATTACCAATATGGCTGATAATGTAATTTTACAAATTGCCAAGGATACTATTTATAAGCCGTCAACACCAAAGTATATTAGTGCTTATGGCGATACATTTTCGGTTACAAAATTCAGATATTATATCTCAAATATTAAGCTAAAAAAACAAGATGGTAGTTATTATACCGAAACAGAAAGTTATCATTTAATTGATGCTAGTGATAGCCTAAATACGTGTAAATTTAATTTAAAAAATGTGCCTTATGCCACGTATACAGCCATTGAATATATGATTGGTGTTGACAGCACACGTAATTGTTCGGGGGCTCAAACAGGGCAACTAGACCCATTAAAGGATATGTATTGGAATTGGAATCAAGGTTACATCTTTTTAAAATTTGAAGCGTACACTTCTAGTATTTCATCTTTTGGTGGGCATAATGTGGAGTATCATGTGGGCGGGTTTAAAGGAGCAACCAATAACATAAAAAATGTTAGTCTTACACTTCCAAGCAATTTGGTGGTTGATAACGACCATATTTCTAAACTATTTATAAAAGCTAATGCAAAAGAATGTTTAAAAACACCAACCACAATTAGCTTTGCTACACTTCCCACAGCAATTAGTCCGGCTTCTAGCAAACCCATTGCAAATAATTATACCGATATGTTTTTAGTAACAACCGTAATACATTAAAACTATGCGCACAAAAATAATTTACTTTTTACTTTTTAGTTTAATATTTATTTTTTCTTGTAAAAAAGATACAAAAAAAATAAACGAAACGCCACAATCTGAGCCAACACCTACTACTAATATCTATTTACCAATTGTACCCCAGGGCTGGCCTGCACCTTCTTACATGTTTCAAAACAACCCAGTAACCTACGATGGATTTACCTTAGGGCGCTATTTATTTTATGAACCTTTATTATCACTAGATACTACTGTGGCATGCGGTAGTTGCCACGAGCAAACGTTTGCATTTTCTAACGGTCCAAGTCATACCTTTAGCCATGGGGTAAATGATGTAATTGGCAAACGCAACAGCCTTGCTTTATTTAATTTAACGTGGCCTAACCAACTTATGTGGGATGGTGCCGTAAACAATTTAGAAAATCAAGCCATTACTCCCATCACAAATCCTGTAGAAATGAATTTAAATTTAGGTACTGCTGTTAGCCGTTTATCTTATTCTACAAAATACAAAACGCTATTTAAAAAAGCCTTTGGCGATACCCTAATTAACTCACAACGTATGTTACGTGCCTTTGCTCAATTTATGGGTTTAATGGTTTCTAACAATAGTAAATACGATAAGGTAAAAGCTGGGCAAGATGTTTTTACGCTGAGCGAAAATAATGGCTATGCTGTGTTTACTACTAACTGCGCGGGCTGCCACACCGAGCCCTTATTTAGCGATTATACTTTTAGGAACAAGGGCTTACCTATAAATGCTTATCAAGATAGTGGCAGATATAACATTACGCAAAATACGGCTGATATATACAAATTTAAAGTACCTACCCTACGTAACTTAGGTTTTACAGCTCCCTATATGCACGATGGTCGTTTTCAAACACTTTCTGAGGTAATTGATTTTTTTACAAACGGAGTAGCTAATACTCAAAATTTAGACCCGTTTATGGTAACGCCACATCCTATTACTATACAACAAAAATCAGATCTTATTAGTTTTTTAAATACCCTAAACGATTATAGTTTTACTACAAACCCTCGCTTTTCAGAAATACATTAGCGAGTTAACTCACCACGTAAGTTTATCTGTAATTGTTTTTTTATTTGAGAATGACTTAAATTTTGTCCTAATAAAAACATAAGTTTAGTAATAGCACTTTCAAATGTTAAATCTGCACCACCTATTACACCTATTTTTTTAAGTGCCGAACTAGTTTGGTACATTCCTTGAATTACCTTACCCTCGGCACACTGCGTAATGTTTAAAACAATAATATTTTTATCTATTGCATTTTTTAACTCATCAATAAACCAATTTTGCGTGGTGGCATTACCAGCACCAAAGGTCTCTAATACTATAGCTTTTATACCCTGTGTATTAATGATGGCTGATGTTATTTTTTTACTAATACCTGGAAATAATTTTAAAACTGCAATATCATTATCTAAAATAGAATAGACTTTTAACGATTTTTTGTTTTGTTTTAAAAAAGCAACTGTATTGTATTTTATATCTACACCAGCTTCTGCCAAAGTAGGGTAATTGGGCGATTTAAAGGCATCAAAATGCTGGCTGTTATATTTAAATGTTCGGTTACCACGATATAATTTATACTCAAAATAAATACAAACTTCGTTTACAATGGGCTTACCATTTTTTTGTTTAGCACCAGCAATTTCAATGGCTGTAATTAAATTCTCTTTACCATCGGTTCTTATCATTCCTATTGGTAATTGCGAGCCTGTTAAAATTACTGGTTTAGCCAAATTTTCTAACATAAAACTCAATGCGCTTGCTGTAAAACTCATTGTATCGCTACCATGAAGTATTACAAATCCATCAACTTTAGTATAGTTTTTTTGAATGAGTATAACCAATTCGCTCCATACTTTTGGGTGCATGTTGCTGCTATCAATGGGCTCTTTGAAAGAAATGGACGATAACTCAATCTCGAATTTATTTAATTCGGGGATTTGCTCTTTTAAACTTTTAAAATCAAAAGGTTTTAATTCGCCACTACGAGCGTCCTGCATCATACCAATGGTACCACCCGTGTAAATTAAAAGTACTTTAGATTTTTTTTTAGTCATAAGTGTTGTCTCGCTGAGGGTAGTCGAAGTGTGTTATTATTTCATTCGTAAAACAAAAGGTTTTAACTACGCTCAACCTGACAAGGTTTTTTAAAATGGTAAATCGTCGTTATCATCTGTATTTGCAGTAAATACTGGTGCTGAACTTGTATTAATGGTAGTATTAGAGGCTTGGTTTGTGTTTTGAGTTGTTTGCCCACCATTGTTACTGCCCTGTAAACGCTCAATACGCCATGCTTCTAGAGTATTAAAAAATTTTGTTTCACCTTGCGGACTTTTCCACTCTCTACCACGTAAATTAAATTGTACTTTTATTTCTTCCCCTTCGTTAAATTGGTCTAGAAGGCTACATTTATCTTGTGTTATTTGAAAACTAACGTGTTGAGGGTACGGGGTGCTTGCTTCTGTAGTTAATACAAAATCGCGTTTTGTAAAACGCTCGCTTACTTTTTGTGTTTCTGATTTTACTTTAAGTGTTCCTACTACTTCCATGATATATATATTTATTTGATTACAAGTTAATATTCTGCAATATATTGCAGATAATTTACAAATTACTAAAAAAAAATTAAAATATTAAAATTATTTAATGTGGAGTTATTGTAATTTATTTAACAGGCACTCCAAAAACAGTATATTTTTTGATAAAGAACAAGTCGTTACGTTTATTTTTTTTAGTAGTTAAATACTTTTCCACAAAAATAGTTTCATCTTTTACCTTTAGATCTAAATCACTCGCTAACTTATTGTTATTTAGTACAAATTCTTTATTTGTTAACAGATATTCTTCAGGTATTTCGACCATCTCTTGTTTAGACTTATTAATTTGTATAGTTATTTTTGGTAGAAGTTTTGAAATTTCTTCATCACTTTTGATTGGTTTAAATTGTTTGTTTTTAAAATTTATATAATCGTTATACTGAGCAATTCCTTCGTTTAAATAGTTTGTTGATTGATTAATTTTTTTTACATAAAAATTACCTTCTAATGATTTTAAGTATTGGTAGTAGTTAGAAGAAATTTCATTGGTTGTACCAAATTCGTTTAATCTTCTTATGGTTGAGCTAATTTTTGAAATATAATCCGAGTTTAAATACAAAGATATTGAGTCTTGCCAATTCCAATCATTAGTAACAATTGACGCTCGATTACTATAAAATTGATATAAAGTTATAGGACGTTTTAACATTTGCCATATTGGATCAATAGAAATATGAGTACTAATTAATTTATCGGGATTAGGAAGAAAATAAAAATTATTTAGTTTACTTATAAATTTTTTGCCTTGAAGGTAGCCACTACCCCAGGTAGCATCAATTAGTTTCCATTCTCCATTTATTTTTATTCCATTCCAGGCGTGTCCAATAATAGAAGGCAAAAAACTTTGCTTAGTACTACCCTCAATTATATACGAGTTTAGGTTAGTTAATTTGCATAATGTATCTACCAAAACCGCATAACCAATACAAACACCCGTTCTATTTTCAAATACTTCTTTTACTAAACTTGATCTATTGGTATTCGTTTTATAACTAAACATTAATTCGGAAGAATAACTAATGTTTTTTGTAATCCAATAAAAAATGGCTCTAGATTTATCTTCTTCTTTTGTAAATTTCGAATTAATATATGATGATAGAATATTTAAAGACGTTAAAGAGTCATTTTTTGAATTGATAATATTGTCCACCTCAGAGTATAAATTTTTTATTTCGTTTACTTTTTTTTGAGACAAAGAAACTAATGAAACGCAAATAATTATTAATGAAAGCCCTAACTTCATAACAACACCTTCCAAGCATCTATTACTTTATTGACGTTTAATAGACTTTGAGCGTATTGATGCTGCTCTGCTACATTAACAAATGGCTTTAGTGTTTTTTTAAATTCAGCTATTTCTTCTGGCTTTGGCAAGGCTTCTATGCTTCCTAATAACCCTAAATTATTTCCGGTTAAAACCAAACTGTTTTTTATTTGGTTGGGTATATTATCAAAACCAATGCCAATGCTTGTTATGGGTTTTTGTACTTCAAACAAAGCATCGCCATTGGCTCGGCAGTACCAATTATCGCCCATTCGTGCTACTAAATCTATTTTATGCGTATCAATTTGATTGGCTTCGTTTAAAATGCTCTCATCAATATGAATTTTAATAATTTCACAAATCACCAAATTGCCTGCTCCGCCTTGTTTACCCAATTCTTTTACCTCTATTACATTACATTCTAACTGCACCGGACTTTCTTTAACACGAAATGGTTTTACCAAATCGGATGCTAATTGCGTAAAGCCCGCTTTTTCAAATTCGTTAATTTCTTTAGCAAAAGGGCTACTTGCTAAGCTAGTTTGATGAACCATGCTGTAAGTTACCACGTTTATAACGCATTCAGGCACATCTAATACATTTAAAAGTGTATCTTTTGAGGCACCCGTTCTACCGCTATATGCAGGCGAAAATACAGCAATTGGTGGGTTACTCGAAAAAATATTAAAAAAGCTAAAGGGTGCTAAATTTGGATTTCCATTTTTATCAATTGTACTTGCAAAACAAATGGGGCGTGGAGCAATAGCATTTTGTAAATACTTTTGAAGTATAGGAATAGTAAGGTCTTTTGGATTTAAGGATAACATATTTAAAGAGGTTTAAAATATAAAAATAAGATTTTTTAGTGCCTAATTTGATTTTTTTTACTAAAGATGGCTTAATGCATGATCCCAATCTTTATAAACTGGTTCGTAACCTGATTGTTTAATAAGATGACTAATTTGTGATATATTACGCTCATCGCTAATTTCAAATTGCTCTAACGATTCGGGTTCTACTATATATCCACCAGGGTTAGTTTTAGAGCCGGCACTCATACTGGTTACTCCTAATGGAATAATGTTGTTTCTTAAATTTTCAGATTCGCGAGTTGAGATAGATAATTCCACATCTTCGTTTAACAGTCGGTACGCGCATAACAATTGTACTAATTCTTTATCTGTAACAATTACATTAGGCTCAATAATACCTTCTGCTGGGCGCATGCGCGGAAAGGAAATAGAATATTTTGTTTGCCAATATGTTTTTTGTAAATAATCTAAATGCAAAGCACAAAAAAACGAATCTACACGCCAATCTTCCAATCCTAATAAAACACCTAAACCAATTTTATGAGTACCCGATTGTCCAACCCTATCAGGTGTTTCAAGTCTATAATCAAAATTAGATTTTTTTCCTTTTGGGTGATAATGTTTATAAACTTCTTTATGATAGGTTTCTTGATATACTAACACTGAGTAAACTCCTGCTTCGTGCAATTCTTTATAATCCTGTGTTTCCAGAGGTTGTACTTCAATAGAAATATTGGCAAAATGAGATTTAATTAATTGAATAGCATTTTTAAAATAGGAAACATGAACGGTGTGATTGGCTTCGCCAGTAACTAATAAAATATGATTGAAACCTTGTGCTTTAATAAATGCAACTTCTTTTAAAATTTCAGTATCAGTTAGCGTTTTTCGTTTTACTTTATTATCTAAACTAAAACCACAATAGGTGCAAATATTATTACACTCGTTACTTAAATACATGGGTGCAAACATTTGAATTGTTTTCCCAAATCGTTTGGTTGTTAAATCGTGGCTTAAACTTGCCATTTGTTCTAAATATGGTGTAGCAGCAGGAGAAATAAGCGATTTAAAATCCTCTAAGGTTCGTTTTTTAGAGGTCAAAGCATTTTCTACATCCCTGCTTGTTTTAGAGTAAATAGATGTTTTTTGTTCATCCCAGTTGTATGTATTGAATCTGTTTTTAAAATTCATTTTAATTTACTTTATCTGCTATATCTGTTTAATCTGCGTGAACCTACTTATTTAAAAAAGATGTTAAAGGACTTGTTGCAGATGCTTTATTGCTAACTTTTGATAAACCTGCTTCAAAAGCCAATCTTCCTGCAATAACTGCATTTTTAAATGCAATAGCCATTTGTATAGAATTATTTGAAGAAGCAATAGCTGTATTTACTAAAACAGCATCAGCCCCCATTTCCAAAGCACGCGCTGCGTGCGACGGTGCGCCAATTCCTGCATCTACAATTACAGGTACTTTACTTTGTTCAATAATAATTTCTAAAAAATCTTCTGTTTTTAATCCTTTATTGCTTCCAATGGGCGAACCTAAAGGCATTACAGCAGCAGTTCCTGCATCTTCTAAACGCTTGCATAAAACTGGGTCGGCATGAATGTATGGTAATACAATAAAGCCAAGTTTTGCTAATTCTTCTGTCGCTTTTAGTGTCTCAATGGGGTCGGGCATTAAGTAACGAGGGTCAGGATGAATCTCTAATTTAATCCAATTGGTTTCCAAAGCTTCTCTTGCTAATTGTGCGGCAAATACAGCTTCTTTGGCATTACGCACACCAGAAGTATTTGGCCATAATTTTACATTAGCTTTTTTTAAAGCTTCTATTAAATCGTCGCTTGGGGCATCTGTATCAATACGTTTTAATGCAACGGTTACCATTTGTGTACCAGAGGCTATAATGGATTCATACATCTCTTTGCTGGAACCATATTTACCACTTCCCAAAAATAAACGTGATGAAAATTCTTTATCGGCTATTTTAAACATGATATAATATTTTATTAATTTCTTTTACTAAATGTTCTTTATTAGTTGAATTTGTAATTAGCCCTGAAACAGCAACGCCATAAATACCTATGTTAATAATCGATTCAATATCATTCAATTCAATTCCGCCAATGGCATAAATAGGCACTTCGACAAGCTCAGTGTCCGACATTTTTTTCATTTTTTGAATGATATTTTCATAACCATCAACTCCTAAAATAGGACTTAACTTTTCTTTGGTGCTAGTAAAACGATAAGGGCCAAGACCAATATAATTAACTCCTTCGGCGCAACGTTGCTGAATGTGTTTAAAGGTATTAGCCGTACCACCAATTATTTTGTTGAGAATTATTTTTTTTGCTTCTAAAACCGACATATCGTTTAAGCCTAAGTGCAAACCGCTGGCATTACAAGCTTTAGCAACTAAAGGGTTATCATTAATAATTAATTGAGCATCAAATTTTTCGCACAAAGCTTTTGCTTTAATTGCATATTCAATATAGCTTTCGTTAGAGATATTTTTTAAACGCAACTGCACTAATTTAACTCCAGCATTTAAAGCAGATTCGATATTTTGAATATGAATATCAGGTGTTAAACCTTGAGATATGTATTGTAATTTATGCAACATGATAGGCTAATAAATTGGTATTGCTACTTAAAACTGTTTCAATGTACTGTTTTGCTTTAGTGCAAGAGGTTTCTAAATTATTTCCCAAAGCTAAATTGGCAGTGATAGATGAGGATAGTATACAGCCCGAACCATGTTTAGGAGATAAGATATTTTTATTCCCTTCGACTATGCTCAGGGTGACATTCAGCTTAGTTTTATGTTGAAACAAAAAATCAATGCCTTTATTTTTTTCGCTATGCCCGCCTTTTAATAATACATTACAGTAAGCTGCTAAGTAATTTGCTCCTTCCGTTTCATCCTCATTTCCACTTAAAAGTTTAACCTC
>JANYEQ010000008.1 GCA_025363015.1 Bacteroidota bacterium | reverse complement strand
CAGAGAAGTTAAGCCCGCCTGCGCAGATGGTACTTGGCCTAAAGCCCGGGAGAGTATGTCGATGCCAATTTTAAAAAAGAAACCCTCATTATGTAAATAGTGAGGGTTTTTTGGTTTTAATTCAATTTACATTTTATATTTATACGTTTTAATCTTATAAATCATATAAAGATATTTAAGATAGATGGCTATTAAGTTTACAAAATTGCGCTTACAATATAATTGATGAAGAGAATATTTTGTAAGTAATAACCTATTTTAAAAATCCTGGCAAGCGGAGAAATATATTACACACTAAAAAAATTATAATTTAATGTTGTATATTTATTATAAAATCAATTGTGTGAAAAAAAACTTATTTTTAATTATAGTTTTTTTAATAGTCTATAAACAATATGGGCAGTTAAATTTCAATAGAGCTTTTCATAATAATTATGAAACAGCACATCCAATGTTTACCGAAATTAATAACGAGTATTATTTTGCGTCGTTAAATACATCGCAAAATTTATATGGAAGTAGCTATTTATACAAAGTAAATACGAGTGGTAATTTAATTTTTAGAAAGCTAATTTTAGCGAACTCAGCTATTGTAACTCAAAGTTTTAAAAGTTTAGATAATAAATTAATAATTTTAAATGAAATAGATTATACATGCGATGTAATTGATAGTGCTTATATCCGAACCTATTTGACAAAATTAGATACAAATGGATTACCTATTTTTAATTTAAAAATTAAACGCGTTTTTAGTACAAGCCCATTTGGTTTTAGTTTCGATCATTTTAAAACAGCTTTGCAATTAAGCGATTCTACTTACTATGCTTTTACAGATAGTGTGATGTTTAAAGTGAGTAAATTTGGCACTTTACTGTTACAAAAAAACACAGGTTTAAATTCTATTAAGTGTTGTGTGGCTCTACAAAATGGAAATATGCTTTTAAGTGCGAAAAATGGCTCTGTTAACAATTTAGTAGAAATAAATACAAATGGTATTATCATAAATCAACAACCGGCAAGCCTTTTTAATAAATTAATGCCCTATGGTACAAATAATTTTATAGGAATAGGAAATAACTTTGTTACAAAACTATCCCCTAATTACCTAACTATTGCTACAAATACGTTAATTGTTAACGATGCTGTTATAAAAAACGATACAATTTATTATTTATCTTCATCGTCTTATAAAATTTGTGATACCTCTTTTAATCAAATTTATTCATCAGTAAATGCAACCCAAAATTATAGTGCTTCAAAAATTAATTTATTAAATAATAAGATTTCGATAGTAGGAACTGGCGGTAGTTTAAGTAATACTATTGCACCAAATAGTAATCCATTTATATCAATAATTAATACTAATAAATTTGGAAATATAAATTCTGTATTAGATGCAGGTGTAAGTCAAATTATACAAGATTCGTTAAAAGTCATATACTTTGCTAGTAATATTTACAATATAGCTTTAAAAGCAAAAGTATGGGTAAAAAACAAAGGTAATGTGCCACTAACAGCAGTAAAATTAAATTGCTTTATGAAGTTTACTATTATTTGCGGAAACTTATATTATCAAAAAGATTATATTAATTTAAATGTAGCTCCTAACGACTCCATACAACTTGTAACAGATTATATTTATAAGCAAGTTTATACATCTTCTAATCAAACAACAATTACAGCTAATTATTGCATATATACAACTTTACCAAATAATGAAAATGATAAAAATATAAGTAATGATGGGCTTTGCATGCCATTTACATTTAATGTACCAGTTTCTATTAAAGAAAACAACTTAGATAAAATTATAGTTGATGTATCTCCCAATCCTTTTACCGAAACAATAACCTGCTCATCGCAACAAACAATCAAAACTATTGAAATTATAGATGTTTATGGGAAGGTGCTTTACTCATCAACGGTAAACGCTAATACTTTTATGATTAATGAACCGATATTAAAATCAGGTATCTACTTTATCAAAATATATTTTAATAATAATTATACTACTAAAAAAATTATAAAATATTAGAAAATGAATTTAAATTTTTTTATTAGCCACCCAAGGCGCGTTTAATTTCACTTAGTTTTAATAGAGCTTCAACGGGTGTTAGGGTATTAATGTCTAAAGCATAAATATCTTCACGAAGTTTTTCTAGTAAGGGATCATTTAACTGAAAAAAGCTTAATTGGGTTTTGGCTTCGACTCCGCTAAGCCTAACGGTATTAGTAAACGGTTTTTCATCACCAACTAATTCTAACTCGTGTTCTTTTTCTAATTTTTTTAAAATAATATTGGCTCTATCAATTACTATTTTTGGCATACCTGCCATACGTGCCACATGAATACCAAAACTATGCTCGCTACCACCTTCTTTTAATTTACGTAAAAAAATTATTTTATTATTACTTTCTTTTACACTTACATTAAAATTTTTAATGCGTGAAAATAAGTTTGTCATTTCGTTTAACTCGTGGTAGTGTGTGGCAAACAAGGTTTTAGCTCTATTTTTTGGTTGGTTGTGAATGTACTCTGCAATGCTCCAGGCAATAGAAATGCCATCGTAAGTACTGGTGCCTCTGCCAATTTCATCTAATAACACTAAACTTCTATCGCTTAAATTATTTAAAATACTGGCGGTTTCGTTCATCTCTACCATAAAGGTACTTTCGCCGCTACTAATATTATCGGTAGCACCTACACGTGTAAATATTTTATCAACGATGCCTAAGTTAGCCTGTTGGGCAGGCACATAGCTGCCCATTTGTGCCAACAATACAATTAAAGCTGTTTGGCGTAAAAGGGCAGATTTACCACTCATATTAGGTCCTGTAATCATTATTAACTGCGTGTTTTCATTGTCTAAATAAACGGAGTTGCTTACATACTCAGTACCAATGGGCAATTGTTTTTCTATAACAGGATGGCGACCTTCAATAATATCAATTGTAAATTCATTATTTAATTGCGGACGATTATAATTATTATCGCAAGCTAGGGTGGCAAAGCCACAGAGCACATCTAATTTAGCTAATAAAGCTGCGTTTAATTGTATGGGCTGAATGTACTCTTCTATACTGTGTACTAAATTTGCAAATAAGTTTTGTTCGATGGCTAAAATTTTTTCTTCGGCTCCTAAAATTTTTTCTTCGTAGGTTTTTAATTCAGGGGTGATGTAACGCTCAGCATTGGTAAGGGTTTGCTTACGAATCCATTCTACTGGTACTTTATCTTTATGTAAATTAGTTACTTCTAAAAAATAACCAAATACATTGTTGTATGAAATTTTTAAAGAAGAGATGCCTGTTTTTTCAATTTCTTGTTGTTGTATTTTTAAGAGATAATCTTTTCCGCTATAGGCTATACTCCTCAGTTCATCTAACTCTGCATTAACACCTTTATTTATTACATCGCCCTTTAAAACATTTACGGGCGCATCGTTATTTAACTGTTGTTCTAATGCATCAATAATTAACTGGCAAGGATTTAGCTGGTCGGCAATTTTTTGAAGTGTAATATTATTAGTTGAATTTAGTTTTTGTTTTAATTGCGTTACTAATTGCAAGGTTTTTTTTAACTGCACCAGTTCACGAGGATTAACACGTAAAGCTGCTACTTTGGATATTAAACGTTCTAAATCGCCCACTTCGTTTAGTAAAGAAATCAATTCATAGCGGTTATCCACTTGCTCAACAAAATACGTTACTGCGTTTAAGCGTTCATTAATGGCGTCTAAACTTTTTAAAGGCAAGGCCAACCAACGTTTTAATAAGCGCGAACCCATTGGACTAACGGTTTTATCAATTACATCAATTAAACTTTTACCATTTTCGTGATTGGTGCCATACAATTCTAAATTACGAATGGTAAATTTATCTAACCACACAAATTGCTCTTCGTTAATACGGCTAACGTTGGTAATATGTTTTAATTTATCGTGTTTGGTGTCGTTTAAATAGTGTAAAATGGCGCCACAGGCACTAATTGCATGTGTTAAACCCTCAATACCATAGCCTTTAAGCGAAGCGGTTTCAAAATGTTTTATTAAACTGTCATAACCATAATCATAAGTAAAGGCCCAATCATCTAAGCCAAACGAATAATATTTATCGCTAACTAATTCGTTTAATTGGTTGCGTTTATTTTTTTCGAATAAAATTTCGTTGGGTTTAAAGTTTTGTATTAATTTTTCAATATAATCTAAAGTACCTTCGGCTACTAAAAACTCACCAGTACTTACATCGCACAATGCAATGCCAGCTTGTTCTTTATTAAAATGTACGGATGCTAAAAAATTATTTTGTTGATGGTTGAGTAGCTTGTCGTTAAAACAAACACCGGGCGTTACTAACTCGGTAATACCGCGTTTTACAATACCTTTAACTAATTTTGGGTCTTCGAGTTGGTCGCAAATAGCCACACGATAACCAGCACGTACTAATTTGGGCAAGTACGAATCGATAGAATGGTGCGGAAAGCCCGCTAACTCGATATGCGAGGCGGAACCATTGGCACGTTTAGTTAAAACAATACCTAATATTTTACTGGCTTTAACGGCATCATCACCAAAAGTTTCGTAAAAATCGCCCACTCTAAATAGTAAAATAGCATCAGGGTATTTAACCTTAATGCCGTTGTACTGTTTCATTAACGGGGTTTCTTTAACCTCTACTTTTGCTGCCATAATAGGCTAAAATAAGATAAACAAATTAGCTACAAAAATGAATTTATAAACAAATTTTTAGAGAGAGTAAAGTGACAGAGAGGGACTAAAAAAATAGAAGGGATAAAATTGATTAAGGAGAGACTCCTTTTTTAGCAGCCTCGTAATCGGGGTAAGAATAGATTGTTTTTAGGTAATCTTTTTCTTGGTGACTAAAATTTATTTTAAAGGTTGTATACACAAATGCTTTAAAGTTCATGCTATCATAATGGATTATATTTGCCCTATATAAATCTACACACTTAATATTAAACAAAATAAAAAATGCAGTTAGCCATATTGTTAGCTTTTTTTTAAGGGTTAAAAAATGTTCGAAAAAAGCCGCCATACCTATTACTAGTAGAGGATATGTTTCAATCATAGCTCTGGCACTGTAGCCACCGCCAAACCACCAACACCACCAGCTACTATTTATAAAAACTAATAAGGGTACACATATAAGTGTAACAACAAAAAATGGATTTTTAGATTTGTGAATAAACAAACCATAAAATGCAATTAAAATTAAGGGCGAGTAAATAAACCAACCTTTTCTAAAACCAAATAAATAATCAATTATATGAGGTTTGTTAAAGAAAAATTTTTCGCCAATGTAAGAGTTAAAAATGTAGTGGCCAGATGTAAATTTCCAATAAAGTAACTGTGGTAAAATAACTATAAACGCCATAATAGCCATTAACAGCAATTGAAGTATATTTTGCCAACTAAAAAATTGGTTTTTGATTGCATATAATGTATTACCAAAAAATAGGATTGTAAAGCCAAAAATTATATTTGTTGGGCGGTTTAATATTAACATACCAAAAACTAAACCAATAAGAAGACATTGCCACAGTGCTTTTTTTTGACGCCAACATATGATAAGATTAAGCATGGCAATAAGCAGAAAAAAATCGTAAATATGGGCTACACCAATGCAAATGGAACTATATACAATAAAATTAGTGCCAATGGTTAATGCATAAATGCTAGCCGCAATAGCCCTGTTTGAAAAATTAAGTTGCTTTAAAAGCCGAATTACTAAAACCACCGACATTATAGCGTAAAATAATGTTGCGGCGCAAATAGCCATGCTAAACGGTAGTTCGTAACCTGTTAAATTAGGGGGGGTGTAAAATAAAAGTGGCCATACCGTAAAGGGTAAATTCATTAAACTTAGCCCATAAGTAGTTTTTATAACTGCATTGCCATTAGGGGCAATGTTTGCCCAATACATACCTTTATCAGTATAATCTTGTCTATTCTCTTTAAAAAACTTAAGTGAAATATCTTTTTTAATAAAAACAGCAGGCGTATAAGCATGATAAGAAATAACATCAAAGGTTATTTTATTTAAGCCAAAGCCCCCTAAATTACCTGCCAACCATATAGTAAACGACATGCAAAGTACAAAACTAACCTGTAAACAATATTTAGAAAAGAAATTAAACATTTAAACAAAAATATAAATATATTTACAATATGATGGTGTGGGTTTTAATACCAGTTTATAATGAGGCGACTACATTACTTGACACGTTTAACAAGTTTAATGAAGCTTTATTAAAATTTACCACCAATAATTTTACTTTAATTTTTATTAACGATTGTTCTACCGACTCCTCAGCCAATATTTTAAAAGAATTAGAAGCTAATCATTTAAACGTAAAAGTTATTACACATGCTCATAATAAGGGTAAAGGTGCTGCCCTAATTAGCGGTATAAAACAAACCGAAAATGGTTATATTTTATTTGGCGATGCGGATTTAGAACTTGACCCCCACCAATCTGAAAAACTATTAAGCCCTTTATTTTTAAACCAAGCCGATTTGGTAAACGGTAGCAGATTTTTAAATAAGTCGACTACAAATTTTAGAGTTTTTGTAAATAAAGTGTACTCGCTTATTTTTTCAATATTAACGCTAAAACGTATTACCGATTTTGCTTGTGGATTTAAAGCTATTAAAACGGAGCATGCTAAACAATTAATTTTAACTGAAAAGCGTTTTGGTATTGAAGCAGAATTAATGATGAAAGCCTGCCGAAAAAAAATTAAAATTATTGAAGTGCCTGTAACCTATATACCTCGCTCAAAAGCCGAAGGAAAAAAAATTAAAAATAGTGATGCGATTTATATTTTAATTGCTTTGTTTAAGCACAGGTTTAGTAAATATTAGAAATTAGCCTCTACTCAAGCATTTTTAAATTACTAATAGCACTGCCTGCAATACCTTGTATTGAACCATAAAATTGCGAGGTATTCAGTAATACTTTATCTAATTGTTTTTCGCGCTCTTTCCAAAGTTTTTCCATTTGTATTTTTTCTTTAATAATGCCCTCTCGCAGTGATAAGTAACCCTCACCAATAGCTTCCATACTTTGTTTAAACTCGTTACTTGTTAAAAAATTATATAACAATTGCATTTTATCGGTTTTATTTTCTTGGGTTAATATAGCAGAATTTATTTTTATTAAACCATCGCGTAATAAAAAAGCTAAAGGTTTTACATCGCTAAATTTACATATCCAAACACCCTCTTTAAATCCAAAACTATCCATATCTTTTGGTAAGGTTTCGGTTACTATTACAGCAATATCGGCTTGTTGGGCGCGCATATCATTTTTTAATTTTTCTATCCACTCGTTAGTAAAGGCTTTGGTACGTTTGCTTTCGTAAATTATTTTACCACAAATTTGTGCAGTGTTGCTGCGTACAATTTGCACACAGTCGGCACCTTTTACCCCTTTTGCTACTTCTTCAATGGTATCAAAGGCAAAGGTTAAGCGCAATAATTCTTCTAAGGCTAATTCATGTACTTCGCCCTGTAATTGCATGCTGCCTTGTTTTGATTTACGATCCATTTCTTCAATTAACTTTTTTTGATCGTCTAATTGTTTTTTTAATTCTAACTCCCGCATACTCGATTTTTCAGCTTCTACTTTTTGTGCTTTTTCAAAAATTTCTTTTTCTCTTTCTGATAATTTTCTTTCAACCTCTAAAATAAAATTAGCCTGCTTTTCTTCAAATTCACGTTTATCTTTTAAAAATTGAAGTTCTTTCTCTTCACCTTCTTTTATTTTATTTGTTTTCTCTATTAACTCATTGTTAAGAAACTTAAACTTTAAATCCATTTCTTCCGCTGCTTTTTTGTTAGCGTATTGTTCTAATTTTAAACGTTCGGCTTTTAATCGTTCTTCAATTACATTGTTTTGGTTTAGTTTTTCTAACCTTAATTGCTCTTTTTCCCTAGCAATTTCTGCTTCTCTAGCCTCAAACTTCTTTTTTTCTTCGCCCAAGTGCTTGGTGTACTTAGCTCTAATATCACTTTCTATTTCTTGCGCTAAAGCATTTCCAATAGGAAATTCGTGTTGGCAGTTGGGACACTTAATTGTTGAATTATTACTCATAACAAATTGTACTTATAAAGTAAATGTATAAATTAATTTTTTTTATTTGTGGTAAATTTTTAAACAGATAAATGCGCGAGGTTATTTTAATTCGCCACGCTAAGAGCGATTGGGGAAACGAGTTTTTAAAAGACATTGATAGGCCATTAAACCAACGGGGCTATGATGCGGCTTATGTGGCCGCAAATTGGTTTTTAACTACTAAAAAAATGCCTAATTTAATTATAAGTAGCACAGCCACACGTGCCTTAACTACCGCTTTAATTTTTGCACGCATATTAAATTTTAATATGGCAAGTTTTGAATTACAACCAGCGGTGTACGAAAGTTCTGAAAGTAATTTAATTGATATAATTAGCAAATTGCAACATCATACTAATACGGTTATGTTATTTGGACATAATCCTAGTATTACCAATGTATGTAACCAATTAACAGATGATTTGTTTTTTGATAATGTACCCACTTGTGGCATAGTGAGTTTACAATTTAATGTAAATAATTGGGCTGATATTAAAACAAATAAAGCAACATTAAATTACCATCAATTTCCAAAAAATTATAAAAACAACGATTAATAAATTTGTACTAATGGCAGTAAAGAAAAAAGAATTACCTTACATGAACCGCGAAATTAGCTGGCTCTCGTTTAACGAACGTGTGCTACAAGAGGCCGCAGATAAAACCACGCCTTTAATTGAACGCTTAAAATTTTTAGGTATTTTTAGTAATAATCGTGATGAGTTTTATCGTGTACGCGTAGCAACAGTAAGGCGTTTAGCCAAACTAGGTAAAAAAGCACTAACCGTTTATGGCGAAGACCCTAAAGAACTTTTAACCCGCTTACAACGCCGTGTAATTGAACAACAAAATAAATTTGAGGCTGTATACCAAGAGCTTTTAACTGAATTGGCCGCTAGTAATGTATTTTTAATTAACGAAAAACAACTAACGCTCACTCAGCAAACGTACATAAAAGAGTATTTTGTTGAAGAAATAATATCTACTCTTTTTCCAGTAATGATAGATGATACAAAACCTTTTCCGTTTTTAAAAGATAAAGCAAGTTATTTGTATTTAAAATTAGAAGCGATAGATCATAAACAAAAAAATAAATATGCTGTTATTGAAATACCTTCCAGTAAATCGCGCTTTGTAGTGCTACCAAAGCAAGGTAATAAACATTATATCATGATGTTAGATGATGTTATACGATTTAACACCAACCAAATTTTTGAAGTATTTGGTTACAAAACTGTTGGCGCTTATAATATTAAACTTACCCGCGATGCAGAGTTGGATATGGATAACGATGTAAGTAAAAGTATGATTGAAAAAATATCTAAAAGTGTAAAAGCACGTAAACAAGGCTTACCCGTGCGTTTTGTTTATGATGCCGCCATGCCTAATGATATGCTTAGATACATTATGAAAAAATTAAGTATGGCAAAAAAAGATAACGCTATACCTGGTGGGCGTTACCATAACTTTAAAGATTTTATAAATTTTCCAAACTTGGGCGATAAAAATTTAGTGTATAATAATCCGCATGCTTTACAACATAAGTTTTTAATTAACAACACCCAAACTACTTTAAAAGCCATAAAAACTAAGGATATATTATTGCACTACCCTTACCACACCTATAATCATATTATTAATTTATTGCGTGAAGCCAGTATTGACCCAAAGGTAGAGAGTATAAAAATTACCCTTTACCGCGTGGCCGATGCTAGTAAAATAGCGACCTCATTAATAAACGCGGTAAAAAATGGTAAAAAAGTTACCGTGTTGGTTGAATTACAAGCGCGTTTTGATGAGGAAAATAATATTTATTGGGCAAATAAATTGCAAGAAGAAGGTGCTAAAGTAATATATGGTGTACCGGGTTTAAAAGTACACTCAAAATTATTTGTTATTACCGCTCGCGAAAATGGTAAAGAAGTATATTATGCCCATATTGGCACAGGTAATTTTAACGAAAAAACGGCGCGCATTTATACCGATTTTTCGTTACTAACAGCCAATAAAAATATTGCCGAAGAGCTTAACAAAGTATTTGAATTTTACGAAAATAACTTTAAAGTTTATCCCTTTAAACATCTAGTAGTTGCGCCATTTTACATGCGAAAAACTTTTTTAGATTTAATACAAGCCGAAATTAATACTGCTAAAAAGAAAAAACCTGCCGCCATCACTTTAAAAATGAATAGTTTGGTTGATAAGGAAATGATTGATAAGCTTTATGAAGCCAGTAAAGCAGGGGTAAATATTACGCTAATTATTCGTGGTGCTTGCTCATTAGTTACCGAATTAGAAGGCTGGAGCGATAATATAAAGGCCTATAGCATTGTAGATAAGTTTTTAGAACATACGCGCGTTTTTATTTTTAACAACAATGGCGACGAAAAAATATATATTTCGAGTGCCGATTGGATGAGTCGAAACCTTGATAGCCGAAGCGAAGTAGCCGTACCCATTTATGATGAAGATATTCGTCGCCAATTAAAAGATATTATAAATATTCAACTATCGGGTAATACTAAAGTGCGTATTTTAGATAAGAAGCAGGAAAACTCCTATAAAAAAGCCAAGCCTGGTGAAAAAAAGGTAAGGGTACAAGATGAAATATATAATTATTTATTAAGCGATACAACAAAGTATCTTAGTACCAACAAATCACAAAAAATAATTTTAAACTAATGGTTTTCGCAGCAATTGATATAGGAAGTAATGCAATAAGATTACTATTTTGTCGAGTTTTTTTAGTGGATGGAAAACCTCATTTTAATAAAGAAGAATTAATACGTATGCCCATTCGTTTGGGCGAAGATGTATTTACCTTAGGTAAAATAACTACCGAAAAAGCAGATAGATTAATTACGGCCTTAAAAGGCTTTAGTGAATTAATAAAAGCATACGGCGTTATAAGTTATAGAGCCGTTGCTACCAGTGCTATGCGTGATGCTATAAATGGCGCTGATATTATCAGTCGTGCTAAAAATGAAGCAAACATAACTGTTGAGATTATTGATGGTAAAAACGAAGCCGCCTTAGTATTTTCGAATCATATTGAAGAAATTTTAAACCCAAAACACGCTTATTTATATATTGATGTGGGCGGTGGTAGTACCGAGTTAACCTTGTACTTTGATAGTAAAGTAATTGCTGCAAAATCGTTTAATATTGGTACAGTGCGCATGTTACTTGATAAAGTAGATAAAGCCGAGTGGGACGAAATGAAAAGTTGGTTAAAACGTAATACGGTGGGCATTCATCCACTAAGTGCTATTGGCTCGGGTGGTAATATTAACAAGCTATTTAAAATGAGTGGTAAAAAAGAAACCAAACATTTAAGTTACGACAAATTAAAAAGTTTGTACGATATGCTGTGTTCATACACCTATCAAGAACGGATTGAACGCTTAGATTTAAAGCCGGATAGAGCCGATGTAATTGTACCCGCAGCTAAAATATTTTTAAGCGTTATGAAAAATGCGGATATAGAAAAAGTATTTGTGCCTCAAGTTGGCCTATCAGATGGTATTGTACATGAAATGTACGAGAGACAATTAGAGAAAAGTAAATGAAAAAAATTTAAAAAATATGCTTTTCAGCGTGGTAACTTGAGCGAACTAAAGGACCACTTTCTACAAACTTAAAGTTTCTATTAAGCGCATATTCTCGGTATTTTTTAAATTCATCAGGATGCACAAAACGTGCTACTGGTAAATGTTTTGGTGTTGGCTGTAAATATTGCCCTATGGTTAATACATCGCATTTAACAGCTACTAAATCATCAATAGTTTCATAAATTTCATTTTCGGTTTCGCCCAAGCCCACCATTAAACCACATTTGGTTTTTACATCGGCTTCATCTAAGCGTTTTAAAACTTCCATACTTCTATCGTATTTAGCTTGTATACGTACTTGAGCTGTTAAACGCCTTACGGTTTCAATATTATGCGATACAATATCTGGTTTTACATCAATAATACGTTGTAGGTTTTCCCACTTACCAGCAAAATCGGGTATTAAACATTCAAATTTTGTATCGGGGCTAATTTCTCTAATTGCTTTAATAGTTTCGGCCCAAATTATCGACCCTCCATCTTTTAAATCATCTCTATCCACGCTGGTAATAACACAATGTTTTACCCCCATTAGTTTTACTGAGTTAGCAATGCGTTTTGGCTCGTCCCAATCTGCAGGCAATGGCCTACCTGTGGCTACGGCACAAAATCCACAACTACGGGTGCAAATATTACCTAAAATCATAAAGGTGGCAGTGCCGGCACCCCAACATTCGCCCATATTAGGGCAATTTCCGCTTTCGCAAATGGTGTGTAGTTTGTGTTCGCTAACAATACCTCGTACCTTAACATACTCGGCTCCGGTAGGTAATTTTACGCGTAACCAATCGGGCTTTTTTAATTTAGGGGTTTGAGTTGTAAGTTCCATTTCAAAATATCTTTATTACTAAGCTTTTATAAATTTATTTGTTTTCCAAATGTGAATTAGTCGTTCACTAAATCCATTTTTTGCCAAATACAAACCCTACATGAAACGTAATTATTAAATTTTCGCGAGGATTACGAGCCATAATTGGCAAGGCATTTGGAAAATAATCAATAGAAATACCCGTTTCAATAGCTCTAATTAAATTAGTGTAATTGGCATACTCAAAACTTAAATTAAACTTACCGCTAATACCTGGGTATATTTTTGTTTCGGCTAAGCCATCGCTAAATTTTCCTCGTCCTATAACACTATCGGTAGTAAAATCGGCCTCGTTAAATTTAGCTAAAGGTGCATTGGCGGTGGTGTTAGAAGATGGAGTAGAAGTTGCTATTTGGTAGTAATAAGGCTTTGCAAAAGCTAACACACCTCCTAATGAGTATGAAAAACGTACTTCAACAGCTTTTAAATCGGCTTTAGAAAAAATAATATTTTGTACACCTACTGAGCCTCTTAATAAAAATACACTGTTTAATTTGCCATATACAAAGCGTTTATTATTTTGAGCTTCACCCTTTACTTTTATTTCTTTTGGCGATTTTAGAGACTGAACATCTATTTCGTAAAACGAACGTGTTTTTGCTGTAATGTGCTTACCTCGGCGATATAGTATCCCCAAGCCTCTTGTATTAGCATAAATTTTAGCAGTAGCATCGTTGCGGTAAAGTATATTTAAGGTGCTACCACTTTCTTCGCCAGCACCTACTGTATTTTGTTGTGCAAAATTAAATTGCAAACCAAAAATTAAAGCTAAACCTATAAAAAGCAGTCTTTTAAACATTACAACAAAATTAATACATTTAAGCTAATAATTAAGCTTATATTTAAAATAAAAATTATATGATTACTAGTAATGTAACTTATTTAGGCCAATTACGAACGCAAGCCACCCACCTACAATCCAACACCAAAATTTTTACCGATGCCCCAAAAGATAATCATGGTAAGGGCGAAGCATTTTCGCCAACTGATTTAGTAGCCACAGCCTTAGCAAGTTGTATGATTTCGATAATGGGAATTGTAGCCCTAAAAGAAGGTATTACGCCAATAGATGGTACAATAGCCGAGGTTACAAAAATTATGTATGCCGAACCCAGAAGAATAGGAGAAATACATATTACCTTAACGTTTCCTAAAAATAATTTTAACGATAAAGAAAAAAATATATATGAGCATGCAGCATATACATGCCCTGTAGCTAAAAGTTTACACCCCGATTTAAAACAAGTAATAGCCTTTGTTTGGTAGTATTACATAAATGTTAGCACAAACAGCCATAAGTAATTTTGAAAGTGTTGTAAAAAGTAATTTACCTTTTACGCCTAATGCCCAGCAAACTATTGCTATTACTAAAATTTGTAAATTTATTTTTAATAAATACGAACGTAGTGTATTTATATTAAAAGGCTATGCGGGTACAGGTAAAACAAATTTAATTTCAGCATTTACAAAAGCATTACCTACTGTAAAATGGCGTAGTGTATTACTAGCTCCAACAGGCCGTGCGGCAAAGGTATTGGGTAATTACTCTGGCTTAACGGCCAATACCATTCATAAAAAAATATTTAAAAAACAAACAGGTGCCGATGGTATAGTGTACTTTACCTTGGCTCAAAATATGCACCGCAATACCTTGTTTATTGTTGATGAAGCATCGATGATAAGTGCCGATAGTGGTGGCGGCCAGCAAGTATTTAATAATTTATTAGAAAATTTATTTGAATACGTTTATAGCGGTGTAAATTGTAAACTTATTTTAATTGGAGATACCGCTCAATTACCACCCGTGGGTAGTAACGATAGCCCAGCCTTAAATCCTAATTATTTAAAAAGTACGTTTCATTTAAATATTTTTTTATTTGAATTAACCGAAGTAGCTCGTCAACGCTTAGAAAGTGGCATTTTATTAAACGCTACTAACCTGCGGAATAATTTAACCAATGCTATTTTTAGCTTACCAAAATTAATTTGTACACCCGATGTTGTTCAATTAAATGGCGAAGAATTAGAAGATACTATTAATAGCGCTGTTAGTAATTTTGGCGAAGAAAATGTAATTATTATTACCCGTAGTAATAAGCGAGCCAATTTATTTAATCAAAATTTTAGAAACCGAATAAAATATTTTGATGAAGATTTGTGTGCAGGCGATAATTTAATGGTTGTAAAAAATAATTATTTTTGGTTGCCTGAAACCAATGGCGAAGCAGGTTTTATTGCTAACGGCGATATGGCACAAATAACAAAAATTATTAAGCGCGAAACTATTTACGATTTTCATTTTTGTGAATGTGTACTTAGCTTTATTGATTACCCGAACTTACCTGAACAATATGTAAAAATAATTACCGATTGCTTATGTACCGATAGCCCAGCGTTAACTACCGAAGACCAAAAAAAATTATATAATAACGTACTAGCCGATGCCAGTAATGAGCCCTCAAAAGCACTAAGAATGCATTTTGTTAAAAACAGCCCTTATTACAATGCTTTGCAAGTAAAATTTAGTTATGCTATAACTTGCCACAAATCGCAAGGGGGGCAGTGGCCTATTGTATTTATAGACCAAGGTTATTTAAGCGACGAAAATGTAGATGAAGGTTTTATACGCTGGCTTTACACCGCCTTAACGCGCGCTACTGAAAAAGTATACCTTGTTAATTTTAACAACGTTTTTTTTGAATAAAAAAAATTAATAAAAATTAAAAGCCACTACTAAATCTCTATTACCTGTTTGGCTGTGGCATCCTACACATACATTTTGTCCGTCTTTTATTTTACTAATAAAAGTGCCATTACTTTTTACCTCGCCCCAAAGCCAAGTATTATTATGTTTATACATATAAGCATAAATATCAATTTGATTGTTTTTATAAACATCTTTAACAATAAACGAGCCTTCAGGAAATGTAGAACTCAGCGGAAGTTTACCTGCATCCGTTAAAACGGCATACGCAATGCTATTAAACCTGAGTTTAAATGTGCCATGTGGGCCATGTATGCCAGATAATAGGGTATCGGGTTTATTTTTATAGTATTTGTAATTTTGATTATTGGTGCTATCAAACAAAGCTAAATCAGAGTAGGCTAACAATGGGTTTTTACCTACTTTTTTTGTACAACAAAAAAGTGTTATGCAAATAATAACAGTGCTAAATAATAACGCATATGTTTTTGAGTTTTTCAACTAATAATTTTATATAACAAATTTAATAAGATATAATTTATATTATTGTTAATTAACTTTTATTTTAAAATTTATTTCAATATCGGTTTCACCTGGAGCGTAAGTGCCATCTTTAACGCCAGGTTGGTGGCGAAGTGTAGTAATAAATGGATACTTAGTTCCTGTGGTTGATGTAGAAGTTTTTAAATAAGTATTTAAGCCAATGTTTCGTGTTGTGGTAGTGTTTATATCTACATCGGTATAACGTAAACGAATGTTAGACCCATTTAGTTTTACACTGTAATTAGGGTAACCACTTTTAATAATGGTATTGCCATTGTTAGTAGCATTATTTGTTGGGTCGCCATTATAAAAAAACATGTGCTGGTCACTTTCAGCGCCAGCTACAATATTAGAGGTAGAATCGGTTGGATTTTTTGTTTCATCTAAAATTACTACACGGGTTTTATAAGTGGTGTTTGATGTTAAGGTAATAACAGAATCGGTACCGTTATTTAAAAATGTGCCAATTTGAGTGCCATTAATGCCATCAGGGTCTTTAAAACTAAAGGGCGAGCCAGTAATAGCAATATTTGTAATAGAATCCCAAATATAAATACGAAGTGTGGTAATTACTTCGGGTAGATTTTGAATGACTGCCGGGGTTTCAGGTGTTGGTTGATTTTTTTTCTTTTTACAGGCCATAAAAGTTAAGGCTAATGCAACTACTGCATAGGTAGTTAATTTAATTGTTTTTTTCATTTTCTTTTTTGTTTTAGGGTTATATTTATCTGAGTTGTTTGTTTTACTTTACCACTGAGGCACTAAGGGCGTAAGTTTCACAAAGGCTTATTTTCTTTATGCTTTCGCTGTGAATTTTGTGTCTTAGTGGTTTATGTTTATTTTTTATCATATAGCGTTAATGGTAGTGTTAATTTAATATTGTACGATACACCTGCAGCATCAGCGTAATATCTAAACCTATCTAAGTACTCGCGGTAACGGACATTTAATAAATTAGTAGCGCTAAAATGTAATAGCAATTTTTGTTTTTTAATGTTTAATTCTGTCCCTATATTAAAGCCTAATAAATAATAGGCGGCAGGTGGAGGCGCAAAATCTGCACCTGAGGCAGTACGCCATTGCTTAGCTACAAAGACATTGGTTAACTGGAAGGAATTATTTTTTAATACTTTAGTGCATGGCAAATTAATTTTTAATTGCAGATCGCCTCTATCGCTTGGCATATATATTAAGTAATCGTTAATGCTGTAATTCCATGCTCTTACAATCATCCCCTTTAGGGTTATCGAAAAATAGTTGTTAAATGAATAATCAGTTCTAAAATCTATACCGCTAATTCTAACATTATCTTGCTTAGTATAAAATACTGGAAACGAGCCTCGAATAGTTAACTCTAATGTATTAGAAGGGTTTAAATAAATAAAATTATTAAATTGATTATGATAAATAGTGGCTTCAATACTTAGTTGCTTTGATTTATAAATGCCTGTAGTTGTAATATTATAACACGTTTCTGTTTTTAAACTATCGTTACCGCGCTCAATAGCCCCTATACCTTGATGAATGCCATTGCTATATAATTCGTTGGGGGCTGGGGCACGCCACGCTTTACCAGCATTTACAAATACATTAAAACTAGTACTTGGTTTATAAATAAAGCCACCGTTATAAGTAAAATTTTTAAAACTTTTAAAATGTTTTGTCCAAATGGTTGTTTCATAAAAATAAGAATCTAATTTTTTTTCGTCGTAACGTATGCCTAGCTCAACTTCTAAATGTGGTAACACATAGCGTTCAGTAGCAAAAGTACCCCAGGTGTTGTTTATATAATTAGGTAAAAAAAACCTACCTTGATACACGTTTTTTTGCAACATATAACTTGCGCCAAACATTCCTCTAAACGAATTTATATTATCGTGTTCAATAATACCATCAAGGGTTTGCGAGGTAATTGATAAATCTAAATCTGGTGCAATTATTCCTGTTTCTTTTTCGGTAGGTGTTAATCGTCGTATATCAAATTCTTTACGTAAATTATATTGCCAAGCATACTGCACTTTCGCACGCCATTTAGTTGAAAAATGGTAATGTGCCAAGCCCTTTATTAATTCGTGTGCCGTTTGTTGGTAGGCTCGGTTAATATTATATGTGAATGTTGCCAAGCTATCAATAGGTTTGGTGCGAGTGAGTGCATTTTGTAAATCGTTTAAATTACCAATATGGCTTCCTGTAAAAATACCAATGCGTGTATTAAATTGCGAGTAATACGCTTCTGCACCCCATTTTTTATGATGATAACCTAAAGCGTAAGAAAAATTTTGTTCTTCTGCACCTGTATTACTTAAATAATATAAAGGCGATTTAATTGTGCCACCTTTTTTTAAAGTGCCTTGCACGCGCCAACTAAAGCCTTTTATTTTATCAAAATAGCCCTGTAACATGGCTGATGCAGCTCCTGTTTGACCATTACTTAAACCTACTATATTTATTTCGCCAGTTACAGCAGCTGTATCGGGTAATTCATTTGGCTCTACTAATACAACACCAGCAATGGCATCACTGCCATAACGTATGGCATTAACACCTTTTATTACTGAAAATTTTTGAGCTACAAATGGGTCTATTTCTGGGGCATGCTCGTTACCCCACTGTTGCCCCTCTTGCCTAATGCCATTATTTAAAATTAATAGTCGATAACCTTGCATGCCATGTATCATAGGTTTTGATATAGTTGCGCCTGTATTTAAAACAGTAACGCCTGTAATGTTTTTTAAAACGTCGCCCAAATTTTGCCCTTTAGAGTTTTGAATTTCTTCAGGGGTTAATTGGTTAACAGTTTGTGTTTTTTTCATTTCTATACGTTTATCCATTACATCAATTTCGCCTAAATTATTAATACTATGTGGCAACTTTATAGCTATTTTTTTTGATTTTGAATTAAGTATTACATTAATTAAAGTGTCTTTACAACCAACGTGCTGAACAAATAATTGGTAGTTTCCTTCGCATAAATTATCAAATACAAACTCGCCATTTTCGTTTGTTTGAATAATTTTTTGTGGCGCTATTAATTTTACAATGGCAAACCCTAAATGTTCGTTATTGTCATCGTCTATTACATGCCCTTTTAAAGCAAGCCCACAATCTTGTGCTTTTATTAAAATGCACATTAAGGTTAATATATAAAGTACTATTTGTTTTTTTAAAAACATGTTTAAACAATTGTTACAATTGATTTAGTTTTTTTTAATAAAATAATGGATGTTTTTTTAGAATTATAAAATAAATTCTTTTTTTAAAAAGTTAAAAAATTACAACACTATTAATTACTAATATTAAAGAGTAGGTAGTGTAAAAAAATTAAATAACTTTTAAGCGGAAATTGGAGGTGCCCGCAATAAATAAATTGCGTGAGAAGTAGTAGATGGTTTTAATGTAGTTTTAAAAACTTTAATGGTACTATGAGGCTTTGAAGGTATAAAATTGTTTAAAAATTTAAACACATTAAAATAAGAAGGGGTATTGTATTTTTCAAAATCACAATCGTCTGTATTTTTATTATCCACTTTAGTTTGACCACTAATGTTAACAGAGGCATCGTGATTATGATTTAATAAATTATGCACATAAACCTTTGGGGTTGCTACCCACAAAGTCATTAACACCAATAAAAATGATGTTAAAATTTTTATGTAATTATTTTTAAACATAGTTTATAAAAATCAAATATATAAAAATTAAGTCAAAATTCAAATTTTAACACTTGTATTTTAAACATCAAGTTACAATCAAAAAATTATTGAAACTTTTTTTTAACTTTTAATTCAATACCTCCAAGCTTCCTATACCTTCTCGTAAAACAACAATTTCGTTAGTGCTACAATCAATAACGGTGGATGGATAAATATTACCAAAGCCACCATCTATTACCATATCTACTTTATCTTGGTATTGTTGGTAAATCATCTCAGGATCGCTAAAATATTCTAAAATATCATCACTACTATCGTGTAAACTAGTGGATATAATTGGGTTGCCTAGGGCTTCAACAATTTGTTTACATATCAAATTATTAGGCACTCTAATACCAATTGTTTTTTTATTTTGTTTTAATAATTTTGGCACATTGCCATTAGCTTCTAAAATAAAGGTATAGGGGCCGGGCAAAGCTTTTTTCATTATTCTAAAAATGTTATTTGGTATGGCTTTCGTAAATTCAGATAAATGACTTAAGTTACTGCATACAAAACTAAAGTTAGCTTTTTCGGGTTTTATGCCTTTAAGTTTGCAAATACGTTCTACGGCTTTTACTTGCGTAATATCGCAACCTAATGCGTAAACAGTATCGGTTGGATAAATTATTATACCACCATTTTTTAAACAAGTTACAATTTGCTCAATTGTTTTAAAATTTATATTTGTATCGTTTAAATGTATTAGCATTTGCTAAAGGTAAACTTAAATATCTATAAGAGTTTTACATTTGATACAAAGTATAATTGTTACAACTATAAACAAAAAAAATCCTCACCAATTATGGTGAGGATTTTTTTTGTTTTTTAAAATTGTTTAATTTTTAATAATTTTTATAACACTTACCGTCTTATCTGAAGTAATACGTGCATAATAAACACCATTTGCAAACTCCGTAATATTAATAGTTACAGCACTTAAAGTAGTTTGTTTATTGGTAATAATTCTACCTGTTACATCTACTATATCTATTTGTTTTAAGTTTGTATTATTACATTCTATTACAAACTCACCATTAGTTGGGTTTGGCATTACTTTAATACTATTACTTGTTGTTATATTATTGGCAATACCTGTTACAAAGCTTACACAAACGCTACCTGTGCCAGTACAGCCAGTACCATCTGAAATTAATACGTTATAACAAGAAGGTAATAAACCATTAACAGTTTGTGTTGTGATGTTACCGGGTGCCCAAGTGTATGAGAACGGACCAACACCTGTACTTGTAACAGAAACTACACCATCAGTACACGTACCACAACTTGCATTTGTTGCAGTAGCACTAACTGTTAAGCCGCCGCTGCCTGCATTAATTGTAAATACCGAATTTGTAGTACAGTTTTTTGTATCTTTTACGATGTATGTATATGTGCCTGCACATAAGTTATTGGCTGTTGCAGCATTTCCACCACTAGGTAATAGGGTGTATGAATATGCTGGAGTACCACCACTTGCATTTGCTGTTACAAAACCGTTACATGAAGAGGCGCACGTTGTGCCACTCGATGTTGGCGCTGCTAACAAAATTGTAGGTTGAGTGATGTTAAAAGGTGTGTTTGTTGTGCAACCATTAATGTCAGTTACAACATAGGTGTAACTACCTGCGCATAATCCAGTTGCTGTTGCTGCGTTACCACCAGATGGTATAACAAAATAACTATAGGCTGGTGAACCACCAGTAGCATTAAGCGATGCAATGCCATTACATGTACCATTGCAACTTACGTTGGTTGCACTAGCTATTGCATTTAAAGCAGTAGGTTGAGTAATTAATACAGTACCCGTAACGCTACAATTATTGGCATCTTTAATGGCAACGGTATTAATACCAACGCCTAAACCATTAGCAATATTTACAATACTACCAGAAGGAGACCAACTGTAGGTAAACGGCCCTGTACCACCTGAAACTCCGGCAAAAGCGGATCCATTACTTCCACCAAAACAACTTACGTTAGTAGAAGATACTATTGTGGTTGGGTTTGAATTTACTGTAACAGTTATAGTTTTAGTACCTGAACAAGCGCCCGAACTACCAACAATTGAATAAACGGTGTTTACTGTAGGCGATACAACAATGGATGATAAATTACTACTGGTACTCCATGTATAATTAGTAGCACCGCTTGCTGTTAGCGTAGCAGAACCACCATTACAAATTGAAGGATTTGTAGGTGTAATAACAATACTTAAAGCTGTTCCAATTGTTACAGTAGAAGTTTTTACATTACTACATATACCATTATAACCCGTAACGGTATAAATGGTTGTACCAGCTGGGCTAACTGTAATTGATGAGCTTGTAGCACCAGTATTCCAACTATAGGTTGTGGCGCCACTTGCAGGTATAGTTACTGTGCCACCACTACAAATTGTATAACTACTAACAGTTACTACTGGCGTTAATGTAACCGTTACCACGGTAGTTTTAGAGCCTACGCAACCCAGGTTAGTGCCAGTTAAAGTATAATTGGTAGTAACAGTTGGCGATATTGAAATAGAAGCGGTATTTGGCCCAGAAACCCAAGTATAGGTGGTAGCTCCACTTCCAAAAAAGGTAGCTGAAGAACCAGAACAAATACTGGCGTTTGGTGGATTAATATTAATAACTGGTATGGTATTTACAGTAACTGTAGTGTTTTTGATACTTGTACAAGCACCATTTGCTCCTGTTACAGTATAAATTGTAGTTGCTGTTGGAGATACAACAACGCTGGTTCCACTTAAATTCCCTGGATTCCAAGTATATGTAGTAGCGCCACTAGCTATTAATGTGGCTGAACTACCACTACAAATTGTAGATGAATTTACAACAACCGTTGGGCCTGCGGTAACAGTTACAGTAGTTGAATTACTACCTGTACACGAACCCGAAGTGCCAACCACTGAGTATACTGTGCTTGCGGCAGGAGATACAACAATACTTGTTCCCACAATATTCCCTGGATTCCAAGTATATGTGGTAGCACCACTACCAGTTAGGGTAGCCGAATTTCCAGCACAAATAGTAGAAGTAGCAGGCGAAGCATTTACTGCTATTCCAGTACCAACAATCACGGTATGACTTACTGGTAAACTTGGTTGTGTGCCATTTGCTACAGCTATTAAGGTAATAGTTTGTGTGCCTGTAGCCGTAAAAGTAAATATAGGGTTTTGTAGGGTAGATGTGCCAACAGTAGCACCTGTAACGGTGTAATTCCATTGCGATGGAGGGGTTGGAGAGCCTGTGCTCATATCAGTAACTGTGGCAGATTGTCCTGCACAAATAGTTGTTGGGTTTATACTAAATTGAGCAATTGGTGGAGCAACAGTTAAGCCATGGGTACCCAAGGTATTGCGTATAGGCGAATTTGCCATAGCCGTTTGAATACGAGTAGTTTGGTCGGTTGTAAACATATACATGCCATTATCATCGCTATAATCCATAAAATTCATAAACATTTCGCCGTTAACCCCATTAGCTGGTGGCCCCGCACACGAACTTGCTTTGTATGGATAATTTACCGAGTTAGCATTTGCCGCAACAGTAGGAGATGCAATTGGATTTTGATTTACAAAATTAGCTCCTGTTGCTGGGGGCGTGTCGTTACAATAATCTGTTAAACATGTTCCATCACCCCAAATGTGTCGTAAACCAACCCAATGCCCAATTTCGTGAGTAGCTGTTCGTCCCAAATCATAGGGCGCTAAAGCCGCACCAGTATTTCCATAGGCTTTAGCCCAACACCATAAACCATCAGTAGTATTAGTGCCTAAACCACCTGTTAAGCCTGCTAAACCAGTGCCTGGAGGGAAAGTAGCAAAACCTAATAAACCTAAAGATGCGTTTTCGTCTGTTACCCAAATATTCATATACTTATTCACATTCCAAATAGTATTAGGTTTTAAATAACCATTCATAAAATTCATAAACGTGTTTGTAGAAGTGTAACCTGTGGGATCTTTAGTAGTTGTAGTGCCACTTATGGCAGGCAATGTGTTAAAATTTACTCTATCTACACCAGGTTCAGGCATTGCATTACCATTTTTATCGTAATAACAAGGTAAAAATGTAATTTGTGCATTACCTATTATAATACGTGTGCCATTATAACTTGGCGAAGGAATACCATTTGTAGTAGCGTAATTTGCAAATGCAGTAGCTGGGTAGTGGCTTGTATATTGGCCTGTGCCACTAAAATCATTAGTTAATATATTAATTTGCGATACAACTTGTGCATTACTAATGTTAGGATATGTACCTATTGGCACACCACCATGTATAACATGCACTACTACAGGAATTGTATACGCAACAGCAGCGGTAGAGTTATTACCACTTGAAAATTTACTGGCATTGTTTTGTACAAACTCATTTACTTTTTGATTAAACCAAGTATCCCATTGTGCTGGTGGTGGTGCTGTGCCACAATTTCTGTGTATAGGCATACCATTTGGATATGTTTGTGCAATACTTGCAATACTTAAGGCGCAAGCAACCGCTGATAGTAAAATTTTTTTCATGTGTGTTTGTATTTGTTGGATTATGCAATTTACAACATTAAAAAGCAAAATAGTGCACCACTGGTCTAATAAAAATAACCACTCATCTAATAAAAAGTCAAATAGTTAATAATACCTAAAATCTAAACGCTAAAAATTAAATTAATTAGCGTAATTTTTTAAAAAAAGGCATATAATAATCTACCAATTAAAAAATAAATGGTAATACCTATTATATCGTTAAGGGTAGTAACAAATGGGCCTGTGGCTAGGGCAGGGTTTATTTTGAAGCGGTTTAATGTTAAAGGTACAAAGGTGCCTAAAAACGAAGCGCATAAAATTACAGTAAGTAAAGCAATACTAACGGTGGCGGCTAGTTTCCAATCTTCAATTAAAAAGGCATAGCACCAAATTATACTCGCGCAAATTAAGCCGTTTATTAAACCAACACCCAATTCTTTTATTAACTTGGGTGCAATTTTATCGCTTATAACGGTATTATTAGCCAGGCCTTGCACTATAATAGCACTACTTTGTACACCTACATTACCGCCCATGGCACCAATTAACGGTATAAAAAAGGCCATTTCGGGATGTATTTTAATTTGCTCTTCGTAACTACCAATAATGCGCGAACCAACAATACCACCACACATACCCACCAAAAGCCAAGGGATGCGGGCTTTTGAAAGTACCCACAGTTTGTCATTACTATCAACATCATCACTAATACCACTCATGCGCTGAATGTTTTCATCAGCCGTTTCGGTAATAACATCTACCACATCATCAATAGTAATACGCCCCATTAAGCGCCCCAGTTGGTCAACAACAGGTAATACTACTAAATCGTATTTTTGCATAAACTCTGCCACTTCATAGGTAGTAGTATTAGTGCGTACAAATTGTATATCGGGTTCGTAAATTTCTTCAACACGTGCTAAAGGGTGCGAAATAATTAATTTTTTTAACGATAGCATACCTATTAAGCGTTGGTCATTATCCACCACATAAACGGCATACATTACTTCAACATTATCGGTTTGTTTGCGTATTTCTTCAATACAGGCCGTTACCGTTTCAAAAGCATATACACTAACTAATTCCTTTGCCATTAAAGAGCCTGCGGTACCTTCGTCGTAATTAATTAATTCGGCAATGTCGCTGGCTTGTTCAATATCTTCAATATGCGATAATACTTCGTCCTGAATATTCTCGGGTAATTCGGCAATAACATCGGCAGCATCATCGCTATCCATATTATCTAACTGCTCGGCAATTTCTTTTGAACTAAAAGTGGCTAATAGATTTTCGCGGGTATCGTCATCTAGTTCTAATAAAACATCGGGGGCAATATCGTCATCAAGCAACTCGTATAAATAAGCAGCATCAGAAATATTAAGCTGATTAATGATAATGGCAATATCAGGGGCATACAAATCGCTCAATTGCTCTTTTAAAAACAATTGGTTTTTTTGTTCGATAGCTTCTTTTAAACTATCTAAAATAGTGGTGGTTAATTCAAACTGCATTACACACTTATTGCGTGCTGCAAAAGTAGAAATTATATGTTAAGAATATAATTTTAAATAGCTTTTAAATTTTAAATAGTATTATTTTAATGATTATTTTTTTAAAAAAGTTATTCTTCTATAAATTGAGAGTCAAATATATCTTTAATAACCACTATTTTTTGATTTGCAATTTGCGCATCATCACTTTGTTTTTGTATTATTTTTGGTGTACAAAGGGGTAATCCTGTTGAAGATTTATACACTTCCCATACAAATCCACTATTATAAAAATGTGTGTTATTAAATGTACTGTTATTGTTGTAATTGGTATCAAGTTTTGCTTTTGCAAATAGTTGCATGGTGGCTATTGCTTGCGGAGATAATAACTCCTGTTCAATTAAATGTTTAATTGTATATTTTTTGTGCAACGATAAATTTATGAATTGACCAATAGAACATTTAGTAACAAAATGGCCAGCATAATACACCATTGGCACATTATTTTCAATAAGAATAATACCCACGTAATTGTATTTGTTTTTAGATTGTTGATGTTCGGCAGTATCTTTAATAAAAATAAGATCTCCGCTTTTACAATCATATTTAGTGTTGTTAGTTGTCTGTGCCTTATATATGTTACTCGTTAGTATTAATATAAGCAAATGTAAAACTGTATACTTTAATTTTTTCATAACCATAATTTTAAATTAAACATGAGGTTAATTGATTAGTTTTACGAACAATTTTTTTTTGGGTTCGGTATTTTTAATATAAAAAATACCTTTTTAGCTTAATAAGCGTTAATTGTAGATGAATAGAAACTTTATGCCCTTGTATTTAGCATTTTTGTATAAGCATTAAACCATCTCTAATGGGTAACAATACATTTTTTACTCGGGTATCGCTATTAATTTTGTGATTAAAACGGTGTATTAATTCGGTATCGTTATCTTTTTGCTCATCTAGCACTTTGCCATTCCATAATACATTATCGGCAATAATTATCCCACCAGTTTTTAAATTATCAATTATTAAATCGTAATATACACTGTAATTTTTTTTATCTGCATCAATAAAAACTAAATCCCAAGTATGGTTTAAAGTTGGTATAATAGTTTGTGCATTACCTTCAAGTAATTCTATTTTATTTTTATAGTTTGATTTATTAAAATACTGTTTAGCAAATAAATTAGTTTCTTCATTAGGGTCAATCGTAATTAATTTACCTTCTTTTTTTAAACCCTCGGCAATGCAAAGAGCGCTGTAGCCAGTATATGTGCCAATTTCTAAAGCATACGTAGGGCTTGTTAATTTACTAATAAAGCTTAAAAACCTACCTTGTAAGTGTCCGCTAAGCATGCGTGGTTGGTTAATTTTTATATGCGTTTGGCGATTAAGTTCTTGTAATAAATCACTTTCTGAATCTGAAAAATTTTCACAATAATTTAATAAGTCTTTTGAGATGAATTCCATTTAATAATATTCTTTATTACTTTTTTGTAAAATTAAACTACTTTTAAAGAGATTGAGTAATTTTAAACAAAAAATAATTATAAATTTACCTCATTCAAAAAAATAATTATGGAATTTAGAACAGAAAAAGATACTATGGGCGAAGTACAAGTGCCCGCTCACGTATATTGGGGTGCACAAACCGAACGCAGCCGAAACAATTTTAAAATAGGTCACGAAGGCAGCATGCCAAAAGAAATTATTTATGCTTTTGGTTATTTAAAAAAAGCTGCAGCACTTGCTAATTGCGAGTTAGGCGTTTTAACAAAAGAAAAGTGCGATTTAATTGGCAAAGTGTGCGACGAAATTATTGCTCATAAATTAGACGATCAATTTCCGTTAGTTATATGGCAAACAGGCAGTGGTACCCAAAGTAATATGAATGCTAATGAAGTAATTGCTTACCGTGCCCATGTTTTAAATGGTGGTAAGTTAAGCGATGAACCTAAAGTACTACATCCAAACGATGATGTTAATAAATCGCAGAGTAGTAACGATACCTATCCAACCGCCATGCATATTGCAGCTTACAAGCAAGTGGCCGAAATTACCATACCTGGTATGGAAATGCTACGCGATAGTTTAGCTAAAAAAGTAATTGCTTTTAAAGACATTATCAAAACTGGCCGTACACACTTTATGGATGCCACACCCTTAAGTTTAGGACAAGAATTTAGTGGTTATGTGCAGCAAATTACCAACAGCATTCGTACTTTAAAAAATGCCCTAGAAATGGTGCGAGAATTAGCTTTGGGTGGAACAGCGGTAGGTACAGGACTTAATACCCCAAAAGGTTATGACGTATTAGTAGCTAAAAAAATTGCAGAATTAACGGGTCTACCCTTTGTTACAGCACCCAATAAATTTGAGGCTTTAGCAGCGCACGATGCAATGGTAGAGTTAAGCGGTGCGTTAAAACGTAGTGCGGTGTCGTTAATGAAAATTGCTAACGATATTCGTATGCTTTCATCGGGCCCACGCTGTGGCATTGGCGAAATTATTATACCTGATAACGAGCCTGGAAGCTCTATTATGCCCGGCAAAGTAAATCCTACACAACCCGAAGCCCTAACAATGGTGTGCGCTCAAGTAATGGGTAACGATGTAGCTGTAAGCATTGGCGGTAGTTTAGGGCATTTCGAATTAAATGTATTTAAGCCGTTAATTGCAGCAAATGTATTGCAAAGCGCGCGTTTAATTGGTGATGCGTGTGTAAGCTTTACCGAAAAATGTTCCAATGGTATTGAAGCGAATTTACCCGAATTAAAAAAACATTTAGAAAATAGTTTAATGTTGGTAACGGCATTAAACACGCATATTGGTTACGAAAAAGCTGCCAAAATTGCTAAAACGGCCCATAAAGGCAATAAAACCCTTCGCGAAGCGGCTATTGAATTAGGTTATGTTACTAACGAACAATTTGATTTATGGGTTAGGCCCGAAGATATGATTGGTAGTTTAAAGTAAATTTAAATCAAAAAAATAAAACAAAAATAATCTTAAATTAATTGGTTTATATAAATGGAGATAGTAATTTAGTAACCAAATAAATTCACAACAAGATGGATCCATTAAAAGAAAAATTTAAAGCTAAAGCCGATGTTTTAGCCGCAGATATTAAAGATATTATTAAAAATCATGGCGATTTAAAATTAGGCGAAATTACGGTAGCCCAAGTGTACCAAGGTATGCGAGGTATGCCAGGTATGATAACCGAAACCTCTCGATTAGACCCTGAAGAAGGGATTCGTTTTAGAGGTTACACCATCCCCGAACTTAGAAAAGCGTTACCAAAGGCACCAGGGGGTACTGAGCCATTGCCTGAAGGTATTTTTTATTTAATGTTAGTGGGCGAATTACCCACACAAGATGACGTTACTTATATTACAACGGAATGGCAAAAACGTAGTAACGTTCCAAAACACGTATTTGATGTAATTGAATGTTTACCAATAGATACCCACCCTATGACCCAATTTGTAATTGGTATTATGGCTATGCAACGCGAAAGTGTGTTTGCAAAAGCGTATGCAAAAGGGATGAGTAAAAAAGATTATTGGGATTATGCTTATGAAGATAGTATGAACCTAATTGCGCGTTTACCACGTATTGCTGCATTTATTTACCGTCGTAAATATAAAAACAATATACATATTGAACCCGATCATAAATTAGATTGGGCGGCCAACTTTGCACACATGTTAGGCTACGAAGCCTTTGATATGAAACGTTTAATGCGTTTGTATTTAACAATACACGTTGATCATGAAGGCGGAAACGTATCGGCACACACTACGCATTTAGTTGGCTCAGCCTTAAGCGACCCTTATTTAGCATTTGCCGCTGGCATGAATGGTTTAGCAGGGCCTTTACACGGCTTAGCCAATCAAGAGGTATTAAATTGGATAATGGAATTAAAGGAAACTTTAGGCGGAGGTTTACCCACTAAAGAACAAATTGCAGAGTATATTAAAAAAACATTAACCGAAGGAAAAGTAGTGCCTGGATATGGCCATGCCGTATTGCGTAAAACCGATCCTCGCTTTACAGCCCAACAAGATTTTTACAAAACATACATTAAGCACGATGATATTTGTGAAATTGTGCAAATGGTGTACGAAGTAGCTCCACCAATTTTAGAAGGTACAGGTAAAATTAAAAATCCTTGGCCAAATGTGGATGCTCACTCTGGGGCATTATTAGTGCATTATGGTATGCATGAATATGATTTTTACACCGTGCTTTTTGGCGTTAGCCGTGCATTAGGTGTATTAGCTAGTTTAGTATGGGATAGAGCTACAGGTTCGCCAATTGAACGCCCAGGCTCGTTAACAACCGAAAACATTAAAGCTAAAATTAAAAAAGCGCAACAAGAAGCTGCTGCAAAAGTTTAATTTTTTATATAAAAACAATAAAACCCAAATTAGTTTACTAATTTGGGTTTTTTATTAAACAAGTTATAGGTTGTTTTTTAAGATACTTTTTTTAGCTCTTTAATTACATCTTTTGCAATCCATATAGTAGCTTTTGTATTTTGATGTAATAACTGTTGAGCAACTTTTAAAGCCGATTTTTTTAATTCTATATTACGTTTACCAATTTGGCGCAAGGCCCAACTAACGGCTTTTTTTACAAAGTTACGCTCATCATTAGCATATTTTAATATAAGTGGGTAGTAACTTTCAATGTCGTTATTGGTTTTTTGTTTGTGGTGTACAGCGCTATAAGCCATTAATACAAAACCAGTGCGTTTAACATACTCAGGCTTACTTTTGCAGTAAGTTTCTAAATTAGCATAAACCCACGGAATGTTTATCAATAAATTACCACACAAACCGTCACATACATCCCACGAATTTAAATCGTTAATCCATTGTTTTACCTGTGCTTTTGTAGCTTTTGTAGGATCGTCAATAATGGCGGCTAAAATACGTGCTTCGTGAATGTTTGTTTCCCAAAATTGTAAGGCCAACGTATGGTTGTTTTTGTATAGTTTTGCAATGGCTCTAATATCAGGAATTTTTACTCCTATGGAATATTGTGTATTAATACCAAAACGTTGCTGACCAGCAATTACAGCTTTGTTACTTTTTTGATGAAGCAGAGCTAGTGCTTTTTGTAAATCGTTCATTTTAGGTATTAATTTTACAAGAAAAACGGAACGCTTATGTTTCAACAGGCTCAATAACAGACGTTGATAATTAAGATTTAGTGCATTATTTATTCTATCATTTACAATCTGTATTATCGACTTGCTACTATTAAACTACTTTTTATTTTCTGCGGCTTTAGCGTCGGCTTTTAGCTTAGCCTCTTCTAATGATTTTATGCATTTTGCATCGGCATCGTTAATTATTTTTTGCACTTTTTCATCTACTTTTTTCTTAGCAACTTCTGCCGCTTTTTTAGCAGCAATTTTAGCTATTGGGTTGCTGGCTTGCTCTATTAAAGCATCGGCTTGAGCATATTCATCTTGTTTTGTTTTATCGGCGTTGGCTTGTGCTTCGGCTTTTTGTTTTTCACATTGTGCTTTTGCGTCGTCTAATATTTTTTGTGCTTCGGCATTTGCTTTATCAATAGCATTATTTACTACTTGGGTAGTTACAGTTGCTACTGCGCTTTTAGCATCGTCTTTTAAACTGGTTTTAATTACAGGTTTTGTAGTTGTGCCACCAAATAAAGCCGTTACATTTATTTTATCTCCTACTGTTAAATTAGTACCCGCTGCTGAATTTGCCTGTGCCAATAAACCGGTAAGGGCTGAGGTGGCCGCGCTTCCAAACATAGCTTTTGGTATTTGCATTTTCCATTTGTAATCTATAGTTTGGTCGAAGCCAGTGCTACCACTTATGTTGGTTGGCACATTACTTATTTTAGTATCAAAAGGTGCCATTACCACTCTGCCATCTATAATTTGATAATTAACAGTAAGGTTAGTAACCTCTACATTTTTAAGTTGTTCTATTTTTAAAGCTTCGCCTAATTTTACAAAAGGTGGAAAGCCTCCAACGTTAACATTGGCCGTTTTAAATACACCGTTTGCTTTTACGGCATTTAAATCGGGTTCCATTTTGTCGTTTAGGCTAGTATTAAAATTTTGTAAACTCGCTGAAAATTTACCCTTTGCATATTGCCCAACAGGTGCAATTTTTTGAACGGTATTAAATGATTTAAAGGTTTCTTGGATATCAAAATTATCTACATTTAAGTTTAAACCAATGGTTGGCTTTTTAATATTAGAGGTTTCATAAAAGCCATTAATGGTTAATGCACCTTGCATGGTATTCATTTTTAGGTTCGTCATATCTACCTTTTGATTGCGCACTACAATGTTACCTACCATGTTTTCTAATACTAAATTGGTATATATTACCTTACCTATTTTGGCATCTAAATTAAAATCGATATTAGCAGGAACGGCTGCAACAGCAGTACTGGCAGTAGAGGTAGGCGTAGCTGTAGTAGTTTTTCCTTCGACTCCGCTCAGGGTGCCACTTGTTGTAGAACTCATTAGTTCGTTTAAATCCATTAAATTACTATTAATGGCAAACGAGCCTTTTATTAAATCGGCTTTAAATATGTACTGTAATAAATTATCAATTTTACCGCTGGCATTAATATCGCTTTTACCTAATTTAGCATCAAAGGTTTTTAACTCTACATACTGAGTGGTAAAATTTAACACCATAGTATTTAATTGTACTTGGTAAGGTAGGGTGGCGGATTTGTAATTTACTTTATCAATTTCTAAAAAGCCGGTTGCTTTAAACTTATCAAAATCTTTTTTCTCGAGGGCACTTAAATGCCCGGCTATGCTAATATCTGTTTTAATAATACCGCTTAAATCGTCGGTTTTTTCTAAAGGAATAAATTCTTTTACTGAACTTAAATCAATCATCCCTTTTAACTCGGCAATTAAGCCAGCATCCGAAATTGGTGTTTTAACGTGTGCTGTTAAATCAATTGGGTTGCCAGCTAACTCTACATGAAATTTATTTACATCAATGGTAGTAGCATCTAACACGCCAATAGGGTTATTTACATGCACATCTACATTAATATTATTAACCGATTTTGGTAAAATTGGGTATTTAAACATGGCATCATTTATACTTAAATTAACACCAAAGGCGGGTAATTGCGAGGCGTTATAGGTGCCCTTTGCAAAGCCATCTAATGCTAGTTTGCCAGATGTTTTTACATCGGCAAAGCTTTTGCTATACACACTTGGTATTAATGATAGGATGGATTTAAACTCGGTTTGTTTGGCTTTAAAGGTAATATCCATTTTAATATTGGTATCGGGCATTTGTACAAAGCCATCAAAGCCTAAGCTTAAATCGTTAAGGCTAAATTCGTTTTCTTTAAAGGTAAATTTCATGTTTGGCATATCCATATCTACATCGGCTTTTAGCTTAATGTGTGTTTGGTTTAAGTAATTTATGCCACTCATTTTAAAGGTTGTTTGTGCAATGTCTAACACATTGTTTAGTAAAAAATTATCTTGTGTAAAATCGCCTTTTAGTTCGTAATTTAAATTATCTAACTTACCATACATGCCACCTTTTTTATCATCGTACACAATATAGGCTTGGTTAATTTTAAACTCTTTTAATTTGATGGCAAATTTTGTAGGGGCAGATTTACTAGTGTCTGTTGGCGTTTTGGCGGCAGTATCTGCTTTAGCAATATCCCAACTGGCTTTGCCATTAGGTAATACAGTTACAAAAATACGAGGCTTATCAATTACTAAAGAGTTAATGCCATAAGGTCCGCCGCTAATAACACTTTTTAAATTAATATTAGCACTTAATTGGTTAATAAAGGCAAGGGTATCGCCTGCAAAATCGTTAATACCCACTACGCTTATGTTGTTAATTTTAAATTTAAAATTGGGAAAGGAAGAGAAGATGCTTAAATCAAACTCACCAAAATTAACGGTTGCATTTAGGTTATTATTTGCTTGCTCTTTTACAATGGCTACAATTTTATCTTTAAACAAAAAGGGTGCAGCAACTAGCAATACAATAATTAATAAAAGCGAAATACCGCTCCATTTTAAAATACGACGGATTAATGATTTTTTAGGTTTTGGGTTTGACATAGTTTTTGTTTTAAAGCATTAAAGATAGTAAGATTTTTTAATAGCTGTTTGTACTATTTGATTTATATTTGTTTAGGGTTTTAGTAATAAAAAATAGTAAAACATCAGTAGAAATTAAATTAGATAAAAATATCTAATAACAGCAACTGTTGTTGTCAGCACAATTTTAAACTTTTTAAATATGGTTTGAAAGTAAATATCTAAAATAAAAAATGAATTTATTTAGTGATGAAATAGACTTAGTAAAAAATTTATTACCAAAGGATGGAACAGTAAATTATTACGGCAAACTAGTTACGCATTCACAAGCAAATAGGTATTTAAACAGCTTGCTTAACACAATTGAATGGAAAAATGATGAAGTGTTTATTTTTGGAAAGCATATTATTACAAAACGAAAGGTAGCTTGGTATGGCGATAATAAATTGGAGTACACTTATTCAAACATCACTAAACAAGCCTTGCATTGGACAAAAGAATTGTTAGAACTAAAAACTTTAATTGAAAAACAAACAGGAGAGAAATTTAATAGTTGTTTACTAAACCTTTACCACAGTGGAGATGAAGGAATGGCTTGGCATTGTGATGCAGAAAAAGATTTGAAAAAGAATGGTGCAATAGCATCGTTAAGTTTTGGAGCAGAGCGAAAATTTGTTTTTAAACATAAACAAACTAAAGAAACGGTTTCGTTAATTCTCGAACACGGAAGTTTATTAATGATGAAAGACGAAACGCAAACACATTGGCTTCATAAACTACCGCCCACAAAATTAATTACAACAGCAAGAGTAAATTTAACGTTTAGAACGATTGTTTTGTAGCTTTGGCTAATAGTATACAGAAGGATTTTAGCTTGCTTTATACCTTTATTAAAAACATGTACTAGAAGTTTTTAGTATTAATATAATTAATATTTTTTTATAAATATATTTTTTTGATGTTCAATAAGGGCAAAACATGTATCACTTTCTATTTTTATACCAACTTTATAATTACTAATTCTTATTTAAGAAATAACGTAACAGTGGCTTTTATAGTTTAAAGTTGTTTAATAATATACTGGCCTACGTACTTCGCTAATGTGTTTGCTAAAGCGTATTACTTGGCGGGTGTAGCCATACTCGTTATCGTACCAAACGTATAATATAATTGTTTTTTTATCGGGCGAAATAATGGTGGCTTGGCTATCAAACACACTTGGGCAAGGGTTGCCAATTACATCGGTACTTACTAGCTCGTTACTAAACGAGTATTGTATTTGTTCTACCAATTTCCCTTCTAAGGCATATTTACGTATAATTTCGTTTACCTCGTCGCGTGTTACTTCTTTATTAATATTTAAGTTTAAGATGGCTAAGCTTACGTTTGGGGTGGGTACTCGCACCGAGTTAGCAGTAAATTTTCCAGCCAAATGAGGTAACACCTTTTTTAAAGCGCTTTCGGCACCTGTTTCAGTAATTACCATATTTAAAGCGGCACTACGCCCCCTACGGTATTTTTTATGGTAGTTATCTAATAAGTTTTGGTCGTTAGTGTATGAGTGTACGGTTTCTATATGTCCTTTTTCTATGCCTAATTCTTTATCAATTACATATAAAATTGGCATAATAGCATTAGTAGTACAACTTGCTGCCGAAAATATTTTTTGTGTTTTTAAATCAACCGTTTCGTGGTTAACACCGTGCACTACATTTGGCACATTGCCTTTGGCTGGGGCGGTTAATAATACTTTATCAATGCCTTTAGCTTTAAGGTGTCGGCTTAATTCTACATCGTCTCTAAATACGCCAGTATTATCAATTAGTAAGGCATTGGTAATGCCGTAGGCTTCATAATCTACATCTTCTGGATTTTTACTGTCAATCATGTGTACAGTATGGCCGTTAATAATTAAAGTTTTATTTTCTAAATCTTCAATAACAGTGCCAGGGAATGGGCCGTGTACCGAATCGGTACGTAATAAATCGGCACGTTTTACAATTTCTTCGTTGCTATTACCACGTGTAACAATGGCGCGTAAGCGAAGTTGTTCGCCTTTACCAGCAAGGGTAATAATTTCGCGAGCAGCTAAACGCCCAATTCGACCAAAGCCAAATAATACAACATCTTTAGGCGTTACGGGGTTATTATTATCAATTAAATCTTTTAATTTGGTGGTAATAAAAGTAGTCATTGTTTTATACACCTCTTTTTCCTGTAGCCATTCAAAAGCTAATTTGCCAATATCAATACGGCCCGCGCCAATGTTTGAGTTTAAAATTTCGTTGGCTAAGGCTACTGAATCGTAAATGGTAATTGGTTTTTTTACAATGTTTTTTGCGTATAAATGAAGGTTCATTATTTCGCTTGCGCTTCTATCTACCAACTGGTTACGAAACAAAATAAGTTCGATAGATTTTTCGTACCATAATTTACCAACGGCACTAATTAAATCAATAGCTGCTTTTTCTTGTTCTATCCAATCATTTAACTGCGTTTGGTAATCGGCATTTACTTTATTTAAATTTTGCATGGTGTAAATTTATTTTTGGCGAAGTTAGCAAATCAATACATTTAGCGTAGGTTTGTTAATAAAGTAAAAGGTATTTGTTTATAAATTGTGGGCTATCTTTCTTTTATAAGATGAGTGCCAAACAAATTGTAAAGCACTTTAGTATAATTTGTTAAAGCCACTTGTAAAGCCTATTTTTGCCCATTGAAAAAAATGTTACAAACCAGTAAGTTATCATATTTTAATGCCTTAGCAAAAAAACGTAATCAACGCCGTTTTGCTAATTATTATTGGAACGAAATTACCAATTATTGCAACTACTTTTCGCATGCTGATAGTTCGGTACTAGAAGTTGGTTGTGGCAATGGTAATTTGTTGGCCAATGTTAATGGTAACAGAAAAGTGGGTATTGACTTTAGCGAAGAATACATTGCCTGGGCAAAAGAAAAGCATAAAGAAAGCAATAGCGAGTTTTTTGTAATGGATGCAAATACCATAACGTTAAACGAAAAATTTGATTTAATTATTATTAGTAACTTAATTGGTTTTGTAGATGATATACAAAATGTGTTTGAACAGGTTAAAAAATGCTGCCATCCCAACACAAAAGTAATTGTACAATTTTATAATTCGTTTTGGGAACCTGCCATTAAGTTTGCCGAATTATTGGGTATTAAACAAAAAACTCCCACTCAAAATTGGTTAAGTACACGCGATATAAATAACCTTTTAACGATTAGTGGCTTTGATGTTTATCGCAATAGCAAACGTTTAATTTTCCCCTTCTTCTTTCCTATTTTATCTTTTATTTTTAATAAATACTTAGCTAAGTTTCCATTCTTTCGTTTTTTTAGTTTAAACATTTACAGCTTTGCTAAGCCTTTGCCCGAAAGTAACGAGCAAAATTATTTAACAAAATACTCTACCACTATTGTAATACCTGCCCGTAACGAAAGTGGTAATATTGAAAATGCCATTACACGCTTACCCAACTTTGGCAAGGATATCGAAATTATATTTATTGAAGGAAATAGTACCGATGATACTTGGAAAAAAATACAAGAAATACAAAAAAAGTATGCCACTACGCACAATATAAAAATTGGGCAACAAAAAGGTAAAGGTAAAGGTGATGCTGTACGCGAAGGATACAAAATGGCTACTGGCGATATTTTAATGATTTTAGATGCTGATTTAACAGTGCCACCCGAAGATTTATCTAAATTTTACAATGCTATTGCCAGTGGTAAAGGCGATTTTATAAATGGTACGCGCTTAGTTTACCCAATGGATAAAGAAGCTATGCGTTTTTTAAATTATTTAGGCAATCATTTTTTTAGTTGGGCGTTTACATGGTTATTAGATCAACGTTTTAAAGATACCCTTTGTGGCACTAAAGTAATGTTTAGAAAAGATTATTTAAAACTCATTAAAAACCGAACGTATTTTGGCGAATTTGATCCCTTTGGCGATTTTGATTTACTGTTTGGAGCCCATAAATTAAATTTAAAAATTGTAGAAGTACCTATTCGTTATAAAGAACGAACCTATGGCACTACCAATATTTCGCGCTTTAAACACGGTGTAATTTTATTACGTATGTGTGCTTTTGCCAGCCGAAAGTGTAAGTTTATTTAAATATTTTTTTACTATTTTTAATGTAATTTTTTAACACTTTATTATGAAATTAAAACTATTTATTACGTTAGTATTTATTACAAATTTGGCTTCTACAGCACAAACAGATGTTGATAACGGCGATTGGAAAAAACGGTATGTATTTTTAAAAAATACTCCCGAAGCAGAATATATGATTAGATATGGCGACATTGATAATTTAGATTGTGGTTGGGATCAAAATTTTAATCCATTCTCAGGTAAAGTAAGCGGCACCCATGAATATCCTATGGAACGTAAAGACGCTACTGAGATAAATGGTTTTGATATTGTTTTATTAGGTACAAGTTATAAAGATCCAGCTAATGCCAGAGATGGCTATTCTGGAGCTTATGAATATTTACAAAAAACGTTTGGCAAAACCAATTTCGAATTTTCTATCCCCTTAAAAGGCATTGATACTTCTAAAGTTAAAAGTGTTGTTGTTCAAATTTTTATAGATGATTTTCAAGCAAAAAGTTTTGAAAGCAAATTCGAATTTTATATAAATAAAAAACGTTATACACCTGCCGAAAAACTAATTAATTTAATAGACCAAACGGGCCCAGTAGGAAAATTAATCACAATTCTTATTACACCCGATAGGATTTCTGATTTTAAAAAAGATACCTTAAAGTTGATGATAGATGACAGAACAACAAGTATTGGTGATGGTTTTGCGATTGATTTTTTTAAAATTTTAGTTAATCCAAAGTCTATAAAAAAAGGAACAGTTACTGGAAAAGTTTTTGATCAATCGGGTTGGCCAGTTGCAAATGCATCTGTTAGTTGCAATGGCGAAACTGTAAAATCGTTGCCAAATGGTACTTATAAATTGCTAAACGTTCCTTCGGGTTTAGCGGTAATAACAGTTACAAAAGCTATTAAAAATGTTTTTCACGAAAAAACATTTTCGTTTGATGTTGAAAGTGGGAAAGAAACGATTGTTGATTTACAAACGGATTTTTAATTTTTACCAAAGTTAATAATCTCTCAGTATTTTTTGAAATATTTTGGATGCTTTAATTGCCATAAAAATAATAGAACAATTACGATTAAAATAAAAAAATATAGCATTAGCTAACTAAAAAAATCAATAGCTAATAATAACTTTTTTAGTCAACTTTCGTTTTAACGCGCAATGATAAATCGTTTGCTAAGTGTTAATGCTTTAAGGCTATTGGTTTGCTTAAGGCTAATAAAATATACACCGTTTGCTAATGCTTTGGTGTCAATACTAGCAATATTATTTTTAAATACAATAGCATCTTCGTTTACAATTTGACCTAAAGCATTTATGAGTTGAATGGTGGCCGTATTTATTAAGGCTCCACTTACTAATTTACACTCAATATTTAAAATATCGTTAGTTGGGTTTGGAAAAATTTTAATGCTACCATTTTCGTTAAACTCTTTTGGTATTATCATAACTGCAGTACAAGGTCCAAAATTAACTGTACCTGTGTTAATGCCTGCAGGAATACCAGCTTTAATAGCAGGGTTGTATAGTGTGGTGTGAGGAATATTAACCATGTATAAAGAAAGAGTGTGAGGGTTGCCATCTTTAA
>JANYEQ010000129.1 GCA_025363015.1 Bacteroidota bacterium | reverse complement strand
TTCAATACTTTAAAATTACATTTAAATAGTAAGTATGTAAAGAAAATATTTAATCTTTAATTTTGCTTTTTAATTAACACAAAAAATTATACTATTTTTCAAAAATTAATCTTTTGAAACAAAAAGAAGGCCAGTAGTACTCCCCGCTCCGCAGGGTTTGTAACCCTGCGGTTTTGTTTTTATAATATTCCATAATTTCATTTTAACGTTACCAATCTTGGTGTTATTGTTTCTACTTCAATTATACTTTCTAATCCATTATAATTTGTTGCCGAGGAATATAACCACTCATGTGCTTGTTTTACAAAGCCAGCATCAACCGGATTATTATGAATATAATTTATTTTGTCCCAAACAAATTTTTCGCTAAACAACTCTATAGCATGGTTGCCATCTTGCCAAAATTTATGATTTTTATTACCGCTTTTATCTAACGTATTTATTTCAAATAATGGTAACATCCATTCGCGCCTGCTTTCAGGTTCATTTAGTATTTGGTTGAGTATTTTTTTAGCCGTAAACTTTTTTAAATCTCGTATAGTATCTTTTAGTAAAAACGGCTCGTTTGTATTTGCTATTAAATGTATGTGATTACTCATAATTACATAAGCAAATATAATTAAGCCTTTTATTTGTTGGCAATATTTTAAAGAATCTATAAATGCATCTCTATGGTTTTGCCGAGTAAAAACATCAATCCAACCCAAAACCGTTAGCGTTAAAAAATACGCTTTATCAGTTTTAATTGTTTGCTTTTGCCCTTGTTTCATTAAACAAATATATTAAAAGCTATTTAATTATTCCGCGGGTTTACAAAACCTGAGGAGCGGGGGAACCAATTGCGTATTTATATGTACGGGGAATACTTGAGCCTTTAAGGAAATAGTTAATAAGGAAAGGACGAATAAGTTTAGAAAGTTTGAAAGATGAAATGGTTTTTAGTAAAATAAAAACTTAAGAATGAGCAAAAATAACAAACAGCCATTTTTACCTTGTTAAATAAAATTAGTAGGTTATATTGTTTTTGTATAGATTATTAGTTCTCATTCTTTAAATAATTCAAACTTATTTGTTGTAGTCTATAACACCGTTATTTACAGTAAAACTTTTACTACTAACAACACCCGTTGTAAAATTAAACGTTGCTTTAAACTTCTTGAATGTTCCGTTAGCAGGGCTTACGGTGTCAATTTGTGTAATGTTAATGTTACCAATGGTTGATGTATAAAATACGCCACTTGAATCTTTATAATAAGCTTTTACAGCTCCGGTTTGCGAAAGGGTATAGGTTCCTGCAGAAATAGGCCTTGGCAAACTAAATAAAATAGATGTGAATGGATTAGAACCACTAGTTTGTCCACTAAAAGAGTATTGAATGTTTGTTGTGACTATAGAATAGCCCCCATTGTTGGTAACTTCCCAATTAGAGTTGTTAACTGAGGCTGTCATCGTTTGTACGGCTACAGGCGCTCCTGTGGTAGTGCCTGTTGTAGGAGTTGTGTTGTTTGTTTCTGCTTTCTTTTTACAAGCAACAAAAATTAAAGTTGTTGCTAAAATTAGTTGAGCTGTTTTTTTGATTTTGTTTTTCATGTTTTTATTATTTAAAATTATAACTTGCTTTACATTTGGCTGGGACGGGACTTGAACCCGTACATCCGTGAAGATACAGGATTTTAAGTGCCGTGAATATCGTATAAAACGGCTTTTTTGCCTACTTTTTTAAACAAATTAACGCATTTTTTAGCAAAACAGCACATCAAAAGAGCACATCGTTATGCTACTTTACGGTGCTTGTTTTTATTTAAGGCTTTAACTTTTTTTGCCTTATAATCTTTAATGAAATCGCTAATTTCTTTAGATTCTTTATCGTTAAGTTTTTTACTCACAACAAATAAATCAGGTTCTGTTGATTGTCTCCTTTTCATATTATTTATTTTTAAAATATTGGTTAATTAAATTCATCGCGTCTTTATCTACAATTATCATTCGCTGACCTATTGCTCTTGTAGCTCCAAGTTTTTGATTGTAATATTCCATTAGAGCCGTTTTTGCTATAAAACTTACAAAACCATCAAAACCAAAATCTTTTGACACCTTGCAGGCAAATGCAAAAAGATTTCCACCAACACCTTCATATATTTTATCTTTACCTCTATTAAAAAATGCACTCTCAACTAAATTAACAAAAATATAATCTTCCTTTTTTTCTAAAGAAATCAAACCCTGAATAATGTTTTTATTTTCAACCGTAGTCATTTTATATACTTCGTACGTTTTATCTTTTATTTCTTTATGCCAATCAAATAGCCACTCCTTTTTTTTTATTTCTTTTACAGTTACTTTACTAAATTCAGTTTGTACAATTTCTCCGGTAATAATATTTTCAATTGAATTTGTTAACTTATCTATTTCTATTGATACTTCGCTTTTAACCTTCATTTTAGTAATAAATATACAAATTATTTTTGATTTTTACAATATAAATTTAAAATTTTTATGTTAAAAATGATTTTATTTTTAACTGATTACTTTAAAGAATATCTACTTTCGTTTAATGAATACAGGTTTATCAAAACGAAGCTACCACCCGCTTGTACTTTATTTTTATTTTAATAATCAATTAAGTAAAGAACAACTAAACCAAATTCCAAAAACTACTTTACATTATTGGCAAAATTTAAATAGGGAAGCTATGTTTGGCAACGATTGGTTTGCTTTGTTTAACAAAGAACAAGCCGATTTTTTAAAAATTCAACAATATAAATTTACATTTAAATGCCTGCGAGTTGTTTTAAAAATTTTAAAATGCTTTTGTGTAATACAGGAACAATGCGCTGATTATAAAAAGATAACTCAAAAAAATCATTCCAACATTGTAGCAACTATTGATTATTTAAAATTGAGTGTTAAACTTTCGAATGCTTGTAGTTTATTTTCGATTAGTAGTCAACAATATCATGCTTGGAAAAATAAAATTTATTGCCACACATCGGCTTTCAACTTTTGTTTTAAAAGGCATCCGTTTCAATTAACTGTTAAGGAATTTTCAATTATAAAAACTGCTTTTGAAAATTTGCCTTATACATTTTTACCAAAAGTAAGCATGTATTACGATTTAATGAATCGTAATTTATTACATTGCTCGCTTTCTACGTTTTATAAATATGCTTCGTTAGTTTTTGATAACGCTAAACAAAAAATAAATTTTAAATTATCTAAACCAACACTCTGTTCGCAACACCCTTTTGAATACTTGCATATTGACACCACCTTTATTAATACTGTAACAGAAGGCATACAACGTGTGGTGTTTGTAAAAGATAATTTTTCAAAAGCAATTTTGCTTTATGCTATTGTTGCTGATGCAAAGTCGGTATTTATTACCGAAGTTTTGCAACAAACTTTTTCAAAATATAATCTTACTAACTATACCAAAGCTATAAATATTGTAAGCGATAAGGGAACCGAAAATAAAGGCGAGGTTTTGAGATGGATTGATGAACTAAGGACAGAATCAAAATTAGTTTATAAAAAAACAGCGGGTGTTGATGATTTTATGTTTACGAACAACGAAGTTGAAAGCTCGTTTAATATTTTTAAAAATCAATTCGCCAAAAACAGAATTTTTATAACGGTTGCGGATTTATTAAACTGTTTAGAGGAATTTAAACACTACAACAACCAAAT
>JANYEQ010000123.1 GCA_025363015.1 Bacteroidota bacterium | reverse complement strand
TAAATGTAAATTTGTGTTGGCGCAAATTTTGTTAATAACGACTTTGCTGATTGTTTGAATAGTCTGGTCGCTGATTTTAGGAAACTCTTTGCCAGGTTGTTTATACTCACACGAAACAAAGAGTGTCAAAATTGCTATGGTGCTTAATGTTTTCAATTGGTTATGATTTTGTGTAGCGGAATCGTCCGACACTTGTAGCTAACGGTTTCGGGGCTTGCGTTCGGCGGGCTTTGGAACATTCCTGTTTCTAAACCGACCAAACAAAATTAATTGCTCACCGCTGCCTCTTTTTTTGTTTACATAAAAATAATCATTTCCCCGAAGGGGGCAAAATGTAAACAAAAAACTACTCTTCCGCCCGCTGACGCAATTGCCCCGTGTTAGCAGCCGTTTTTATTTTTTATTTTTACAATCGTCAATATATTTAGTTACCAAAATTATTTTTTTATGGTCGGATTTAAATTTTGTCTTGTAGATTTGGAGTGCTCTTGTGAAATTGTCCAATGCTTCCGATGCCTTTTTTTGTTTTAATTTAATTTCCCCAAGTCCAGTTAAGTTGTCAGCGACCTTGTCGTGTTTACCATCAAGTGTTTCACTGATAATGTTAAGAGATTTATTGAATAGAGCCTCTGATTCTATTAAGTTGCCTTCGTAGAGTTTAAGATAAGCTTTATTGTAGAGAACAGTTGCGTAGTCTGGGTGATTGTTGCCGATTTGTTTTTCGTAAATATTTAGCGTCGCATCGTATAATGTGTCTGCTACGCTATATTTTTTTCTTTGGGTCTTAATAAGTCCTAAACCATTTAAAGTTGCTCCATAGCTTATTTTATCTTGTATTTTATTACTTGTGTCTATGGAAAAACATTTAAAATAAATATTTTCTGATTGGTCAATATTTCCAACTAAGTAATTAATGTAAGCTTCGCTCCTGAAATACCTTGTAAGATAAGGGTTATTGTCCTTTTCAAAATAATCGGTTGCTTTTTTTGTAGCTTGTTGGGCGAGGTCAAACGCCTCAGAATATTTAGTTAAATCGCATTTTAAACTTGATAAAGCTACCAATATGTCTGCATATTGAATGGATTCAGGCTTTGAATAGCTAAGCGCTTCTTCAAAAAGGGTTTCTGCTATTTCATAAAAACCTTGATGATGCTTAACATAGGCCAACTGTAAAACCAAGGAGGCATAATAATTGTCTTTTATATTTGTAATTTTTTTTAGAATATCTAAAGCTTTATTACATCCTTGTTCGGACTCTTTATAATTAGCAAGAACTGTATTTACTGTATTAAGACCATCGAGTACATATAAGTAATCATAATTGTTTTCTCCATTTGCCTCTAAAACTACCTTTAGAGCTTTTTCCATTAACGACTTTGCTTTCTGAAAATTCCCCTTATTTAAATTGAAGTAGGCATATTTAGAAAGAGATTTTGAATAATCTCGGTAAGCAGAATATGTTTTTGTTTCAAAAGCCTTGTTAAAATAAATTTCAGCAGAATCATAAACTTGTTTCAGTGAATATGTCCAGCCAATTTCTGCGTTTGCGCTTGCAATAGCATTTTTAATTATATTTTCTGGCTGTTGTTTGTCTTTTGAATTTGTATAGTTCGTGGTATCCTTGCTCAATAAGTAACTTACTGATTTGTATAAATCTATTGCATCAGTATAATACTGTTGTTCGCGATATGAATTCGCTAACAGTTGAAGCGTTAGTGTATAATAAATGTTTTTTGATTTGAAATAGTTTTTATAAAGATGTAGAGCTTGAATATAGAGTGAATCAGCAATTTTGTACTTTTCTTTTCGTTGGTAAATTTCTCCAGCAATTGTTTTTATTGAAGCTTCTTCTCTAGTGCTATCACCATACCACACGTGAAGCGGTTGATCTATTAATTGAATATATTCCAATGCCTTTTCATCTTCCCCAGCTCTGACATTTTGAAGAATTAACCCCCAATACGCATTAAAAAGAGCTTCATAGGCTTTATAATACTGTGTACTGTCATTTGCGTAACCGATTTTAAATGATTCAAAAGCTTTTTTTGCAGCTAGTAAACCATCTTCATTTTTCTTCTGGTCAGAAAATTCCATAGAAGCTTGATAATATTTTTCGGCTATTCCCCTATTATGTAAAACAGGATTGTCTCTGTTTAAATATATATTAATTATGTCAAAAGGTAATAAAAGAATGATTAGACATAAGGATAATATAACAGAGGATCGGATTAAAAGGCCTTTGAAATATTTTGTTCTATCTATTAGTTTATTCCTCTTGCTTTTTAACAGAAGTAAAATAAGGGTAATGAATAGAATCAAGTTCAGACCACCAAAGACTATTACCACAATATTTTGATGATTATAGACTTTTGCTCCAAAGGCAATAATTCCAAATGCAAACGCAAGTCCGCAAAAAACTGCAAATAAAGTCGCTTTAGCTTTGTTTTTATATTCAGGAGTTATGTAAAGATTAAAGCCTGCAATAGAAATAGTTAAAAATGCAATCAAATTAAAAAAAGCAAAGCCTGGTATGTCCGCAAGTCCAAATATTTTATTTAGATAAAAAAGGAGTAGGAGTCCAAATACGATTATTTCTGTCTTACGAATTGTTGTCATTATAAAATGGCTGCTAACTAATGGCTTTGTATAGTTTTAAATAATTGTAAGTAGTTGTAATCATTTACAAGAACTTGTTTTACCTTAGTCTTATTACAAATATAGCTTATTTACTTAAAAGCATAAAAAGTTGCTTCGTTACTATCGTTAGTATTGTGTTTAGTTAATTTTTTTTTAAAACGATTATGATCTTATAACATTTTAAATCCTTCCATATTCAACAATTCATTCTCATCAAATTCGCCAGCGTCAATTATTGTCGATCGGTATTGCCCACGCAATGCTTTTATCCAGCGTTTGCCGCGTTCACTCAATTCAAAATTATCATTCATTAAACGCCCCCGCATTACAAGTATGCCAAGGTCAGCACCTTCATATAAATAACCATCTTTTTGGGTAATTTGTAAAAAAAATGCTTTGTTATCATCTACCACAGATTGCCTTTGCGCATCCATTTTTACAAACTGAATGTTGCCATTTTTTTTCATTTCCCAAATGCCCGATTGGGGGGCTTTGGTAGCCAGTTCTAATGTTTTTATGGTGTGTTTAATTACTAATTGGCTCCAACTATCCATATTTTCGGCAGCAGCCCAACGTGTGCTTAATGCGTTTACATCTATTTGATAGGGCACATTTAACCACTCTAATAAGTGAAATAAAAATAAAGGCACATCATCCATTGCAAATTTTGAATGGTTGGTTAACGAACTTACTCCCGAAACACGCGGATTTAATTCTCCTAAATAAATTTCACCGCTGTCTTTATCAATTAAAAAATCGAGTTCAAAATACCCTTTGTAGCCTTCTTTGGCAAGTTGGTTGCCAAATAACTGTGTGTATTTTTTTGCTTTTTCTCTAATATCAGCATTAAAGGCATTCGGAAAAATTTCGTTACCACACCAACCACCTTTGTAAGGGGTTAGTTCTTTAAAGCCCACTAGCTCTGTCATTAAAGGTGCTACTAGGGTGCCATGTTGTGTTACGCAGCCTTCAATGGCAGTACCGTAACAGTTAATGCGTTTCATAATTTTAACCTCTTTTTCAGTACTAATTTCTTCTTGGTATTGGTTAAAATCTTCTTCGGTTGAAATAAAAAAAGTAGTGTGTCCCGAATCGCCAAAAGGAGTTTGTACTACTAAATCGTTACCCAATGCGGCAGCTACTTGGCGTAAATTACTATAACTTTTAACAGGGGCTAACACATGAGGTACACAGGCTACACCCGCTTTTTGAGCAATGCGATTGGTATTTACTTTATTATCTAAAAAGGTACGTAATTGTGCCGAAGGAAAACATACCTCTAAGCCAATTGCGTTTGCTAGGGCTTCGGTTTTTTCATCAAACATTAAAAACAAGGCTTTGCCTTTTTGCCCATTAACGGCACGCGAATTAATGTATTTAATTACTTCGGGGTGTTGTAATAAATAATTATTAATGTCTTCAATGCTTGTAAAATCTTCGTGTGGCACTTCTTCATTTGGCGAAAATAAATTAGGGTGTTGGCCTTCAAAACAATCAATATGACTAATAAATTTAAAGTTATTTACCCACTCATCTATACCTAGTAAATTAAAATTTGTGGCGCTAATAAAATAAATAGGTACTTGGTTTGATTTAAAAAAATCTTTAATATCGCTAATACTATTAAGTGTTTTTTGTGAACTCATAAAATTTATTTTTTAGATTTTGTGTTTGTACTGTTTGGAAAAGGAATTGCACCCATTGCCGAAACCGTATTTTTTCTATTTAATGCTTCTTTGGTAAATATTTTTAAACCTAATTCGGCTCTGTAGCCATGTATTTCTTTTACATCTAAGGCAATCATAAAGCGAATAATTTCTTGGCTTACTACTTGCCCCGGTACCAATATTGGAAAACCTGGAGGGTAGGGGATAACAAATGAAGTAGAGACTAATTCAAATCCTTTTTTCATTTCGTTTAAGCAATCTTTTAGTAACACGTATTCGCACAATTCTTCTTCATACGCTAAAAAAAATGCTTCGCGAATGTTGCCACCGGGTACGCCTGGTGCGGCTAAAAAGGAGCGATGAAAGGTACTAAAATCTGGTAAAGGAGGTACATCTTTAATTAACGATTGAATTTGTTTAAGCGAAATTTCGGCTTCGCGTTTATTTAACGATCGGTTGTTTTCGTCAAGCTCTTCGGCTATTTGTAATAATGCATTAATTAAAAAAGTAACACTGCCCCTGGTAGTTCCAATATTAGTCATTAATAACACGGTGTTGCGCGATGTTTTATTTAATTGAATGTTAAAACGTTCCATTAAATATTTATTTTTAAAATCGTCGCCAGTAATACCGGCCTTTCCAACCGAAAGGGTAACCTTAGTGGGATCTAAAACAAATTCATCTTTTTCCCACGATTCTTCCATTCTATCCCAGCCATCTTTAACGGTATAATATTCGCTTAGCCCACATTGGCGGTACTCTTCAGGTATGATATCTTTTACGGTTAACACATGAAAGTATTTACTTAGTAAAGGATGATCTTGTACTTTTGAGCGCAAAATCATGGCCATCTCAATACTTTTTTCAACCAATTCGTAGCCTTCTAATTCTGCTTGTCGTCGGCCAACATCTAGCGAGGCAATAATTTGGTAGTTGGGAGACGTAGTGGTGTGTGTCATATACGACTCTTGAAAATTATCGGCTACTCGGCGGCTATATTCTTCGTCCCAAATTTGAATCATGGAGCCTTGCCTAAAACTTGAAAGTGTTTTGTGTGTGCTTTGTGTAGCATATACTCTTATTTTTACTTTATCAGGATTAGGCATTGTAGGAATTTCGTTTGCTTTTAATCCTTTAATATGTTTTTCGTATTTTAATCTGTATTCGGCGCTTCGGTATTTATTAAATAATTTTTGGGCAACATACATGCCAGTACGTTGCTTGTAGGTATAGGTAAAACTTGCAAATGCAAACCATGCTTCGTCCCATAAAAAAACCATATCGGGTTTAATGGCAAGTACTTCTTCCATTACTTTTTCAACGTTATATACTAAGCCATCAAAAGTACAATTGGTAAGTAATAGCATTTTTACTTTATCTAAACGGCCAGCATTGCTTAACTGAATTAATTTTTCTTTAATAACTTTTAAGGGTACAGCACCGTACATCGAATATTCTTCGATGGGGTAAGAATCTAAATACGCCGGAAAAGCGCCAGCAAGCACCAAGCCGTAGTGATGAGATTTGTGGCAATCTCTATCAACCAAAACCACATCGCCAGGTTTTATTAAGGCTTGTTGTACAATTTTATTGGCGGTGCTTGTGCCATTGGTTACATAAAAAGTATGTTCGGCACCATAGGCTTTTGCCGCTTTTTCTTGTGCCTTTTTCATTGGGCCTTTGGGTTGTAATAGCGAATCTAATCCTCCGTTGGTAGCTGATGTTTCTGCTAAAAAAACATTGCGTCCGTAAAAATCGCCAAAGTCGGTAATCCATCTTGATTTAAAAACGGAGTTGCCGCGTGATACAGGCATGGCATGAAACACAGAGATTGGTTTTTTACTGTATTCGGTTAAGGCTGTAAAAAAAGGTGTTTCGTAACGCTCGTTAATGCCACTAATAATGGTTAAGTGCAATTCTTGCAAATCTTCCATTCTGTAAAAAATACGACGGAAAGCCTTTACTGTAGAGTCTTTAAGGTGCGATAACGAATTATCGGTAATGTAATAAATATCTAATTCGGGTCTAAATTGATGAATGTATTTTCCTAATAAGGGGCCAATTTCGGCATCGGGAATATTGGTTAAATCTACCTTTAATACATTTTGAATAAAAGGTTTTATGAGTTTAGTAATATTGGTAGAATTAAGTTGTGGTGCATAACGAATAACCGCTGCTTGAATATTGTAATTAAAAAATAAACAAATGAGCGCATCTTGAAAAGAGCGTTGAACCACTACATCATAGGTTAAATTACCCTGCGGATTAATTAATTCTTTAAACTTACTTTTTATAATTTCTTCTTCTTTGGTAGATAAATCTTCTACGTATAAGACTTCAAAATAATTTTTTTTGGTGGTGTTTAGTTTTTCTTTTTTACTATCGTTTACATAACCCCCGCTGTAATTTTCGCTTGTCATTTGGGGGTGTAGGCGATAGTTATCACTTACTAATAGCGCAACAATTTCGGCTACGCGGTTGCTAACAGCCTTGTACTCGCCTTTTTTAAGTGCTTTTATTATTTGTGTTAATAGTGAAGTCCCCGGAAAAGAAAAATACTGTTCAATACTTAATAGGTTTTGTAGTACCTCGTTCGTTTCTGCTAAACGTTCGTTAAAGCCTTGTTTTTGTTGCAATTGAGCAACCTGATTGCTTTTTTCTTTTAGTTCGTTCCATAAATCAACTCTTAGTTGATTGATGTTGTAATGTTTTAAACTCATAATTAATATTTTGAATGAAGTGCTAAGCGATTACCTTCTGAATCAATAAACAAAGCAAAGTAACCAGCGGTTTCGCTAATAAATGTTTTTTCGGTTAAAACTCTACCACCTGCATAATTTACTTTTAATAATACATCGTTAAGATCTTCGCCTCCGTTTAAGTAAACCAATGGCCCAATTTCGCTGGGTACACAGCCAGGGCCTGTAACAATAGCGCCACCAATACCACTTTCGGCAGGAAAAAAGCCCATGGCTAAGCCATTAATTTCAACCGATGTAATTTCAATACCATAAATATAATTGTAAAAAGCTACAGAGCGGTAATGATTGTAGGCAGGGATTTCGAACCAAGTAACAAAATTTTTAAATATTGATTTTTGTTTTAGTTTTTGAAGATTAGCTTCTTTAATTTTATTTTTTAAGTTTACTGTAGAGCCCATAAATAATGATAATAGATTTTTAAAATTAGATAAAAAATAGTAGAGTTATTTAAAAAAATGCCGCAAGTTTCATAAAAAATAAACATCTAATGTTATACGTTTATTTTCTTCTAAATATAGAATAAATTTAGGCTATTTAAGATTTAAGAAGCTGTTTAAATACAAATTAAAACTTTAAATTTAACCGTTGATTAATTTAAAATTACCAATATTTTTAAATGATAGATTATATTTTTATTAAATTATTTTGAAAACAATTATAGAAAAAGCAAAAACAAATTATTGGCTACAAACTATTTTAAATAGTTATAGCTTAATGTTTTTTTCGTTAAATAATGTGTTTGCTATTATTATTTTACTGGTTACTCTTTTTACGCCAACGGTTGGTATTTTGGGTTTGGTGGCGGTATTACTTATAAATGTACTTGCTTATTTTATTGGCTTTAACCGCGATGAGATTAATAAAGGTTTATTTGGGTTTAATGCTTTGTTTTTAGGTTTGGCCATGGGTTACGAATTTTCGTTTAATGTATCGTTTATGGCTTTATTTGTTGCCGCCATCATTACTTTACTTTTAATTACTGTTTGGCTAAAGGGTTTGTTTGCAATAAACAATTTACCCTTTTTATCATTTCCGTTTATACTTACGTATTGGGCCGTTTCATTAGCCTCTTCAAATTTTGCAAATATACATTTAGATGAAAAGCATATTTATACTGTTAACGAGGCAATGCTTAACGAATCTTCCTCGTTTTATCAATTTATTCATTGTATGGATGGTATAAACGTTTCGCCATTTATTTTTATTTTTTTTAAAACTTTAGCAGGTACTTTTTTTCAAACCAGTATTTTGGGTGGTGTACTTATTGCATTGGGATTACTGTATTTTTCGCGTATTGCTTTTTCGTTAAGTATTATTGGTTTTGCGTTGGCTTATTTTTTTTATTCTTTATTTGGTGCCGATGTAACCGATCTTAATTATAATTTGGTGGGGTCTAATTTTATATTTTTAGCAATTGCCATAGGCTCTTTTTTTTTAATACCAAATATTCAAAGTTATCTAACGGTAGTTATACTTGTACCAATTTTAATACTCGTATCTATTTCGTTAAGTAAAATTTTGACAGTTTTTCAACTAAAAGGCTATTCTATTTCGTTTAGTATTGTATGTACTGCTTTTCTTTTTTCGTTAAATCAGCGTTGGCTTTATAAATATTTAACGGTAGTTGCTGTTCAATACTTTTCGGCTGAAAAAACAATATATAAATACCTTAATTCCATTCAACGCTTTAAAAACGAACATTTGTATAAATTAATTTTACCATTTGCTGGTGAATGGTTTGTTAGCCAAGGCCATGACGGTAAAATAACACATTTAGGCGATTGGAGTAAAGCCTTAGATTTTGTAATTGTAGATAGTAAAAATAATACCTACCGCGAGCCAACTAATTTAAGAGAAGGTTTTTTTAAAGAAAATTTTTATTGTTATAATAAAGAAATTTATGCACCTTTTGATGGCTATGTTTACGATATAATAAAAACAGTAGAGGATAATGATGTGGGCGATATTGATACAGAACACAATTGGGGCAATACTGTTATTTTAAATCATTTAAATGGCTTGTTTTCGCAAATAAGTCATATTAAAAAAGACTCGTTTGGGGTATTTGTTGGGCAATATATTACTAAAGGTACTTACATTGCTACCTGTGGTAACTCAGGCCGTTCGCCTGAACCACACATTCATTTTCAATTACAAACTATGCCTACGGTTGGTGCCAAAACACTGGCCTATCCTATTGCTTATTTTATAGAGCGAAACGGAACACAAAAACAATTAAAAATTTCGGACGTGCCAACCGAAAATTCGTTTGTAAGTAATGTGCTAGTAAACGAATTATTAAGCATTGCTTTTTGTTTTTTACCAGGACAAAAAATAGCTTTTAAAAAAGAAAACTCAACCGAACTTATAACTTGGGAAGTTTTTACAAATGCTTTTAATAAAACATATATTTATTGTAAAGAAAGTAACTCTTATGCCTATTTTGTTAATGATGGTGTAATGCTTTATTTTACCGATTTTGAAGGTGATACAAATACGTTGTTATTTAATTTTTATTTGGCGGTTTATAGGCAATTGTTGGGCTATTATGAAAATATGACAATTAAAGATAATGTGCCTTTAATACATTTTAATAGCAAATGGATTAAGTTTTTTCAGGATTTTGTAGCCCCTTTTTATTTGTTTACAAAGGCCAACCACAGCTCAACATTTACCTATGCTGATAACATGTATGCCCCTCAAAAATTAATTATTACTACAGCGGTAACTGCAAAAATTATTAATTATACATTTAAAAAAGTTAACTTCGAACTTGAATTAAAAGAACTTAGACTACACCGTTTTACAATTCACACTAAAAATAAAACTGAAACTTATATAACTCAATAAAAAAAATAAAACTATGTACACAAAAAAAGCAATTTTATTATTATTAACCATTTTTACATTACACACTAAAGCACAAACTAAAGAAGTATTGAGCGCTTTCAGTAAATCGTACGATTACGAAGCTATAGCAAAATACGATGCCGCTATTAGCGAATTAAATACGGTTTATATTGCCACATCGTACGAAACAAATTTGCGATTAGGTTGGCTAAACTACCTAGCTGGCAAAACTAAAGAATCAATTAGCTTTTACCAAAAAGCAATAAGCTTAATGCCAGCAGCTACTGAGCCTAAATGGGCTATTATAACCGTTTATACCAAAACTGAAAATTGGACAGAAATTGAAAAAACATATTTATCTATTTTAAAGTTAGATACTAAAAATGCAACTGCTAATTATAATTTAGGTTTAATTTATTATTACCGTAAAGATTATTTTAGCGCAAAAAAATATTTTGATGTGGCTTTAAATATTAGTCCGTTTGGATATAATAATATGTTAATGAGTGGTTGGGCAAATTATTTTTTAGGAAATAAAAATGAGGCAAAAATTTTATTTAACAAAACGTTGTTGTATAGTCCTAACGACGCATCGGCTTTACAGGGTTTAAGTTTAATTAAATAAAAAAGTTGGGTTATTGTAACCCAACTTTTTTAAAACCTTTACACTTAGTTTGCAAATCCGTATCCCACTTTAGCTTTAGCGTTTAGTGTCGGTGCGTGGTATAATAAGTGTAACAAATAACCATTATAAAGGTAAGTTAATTTAAAGTTCCAAACATTTAATTTTTGTTAATACACCGTTACGATTGCTAAAAGGGCTTATTTTTTTTAAACAGAAAATAAACAATTTAGTATTTTTTTTAATAACTTGTTAATTACCCTCATTAATGCTTCATCAATTAGTTGCGGACTTTGCTTTTGCAGAACATCTAACGGAATAGAAGTGTGGTGGTGGCTGTGTTTAATAAACCCTACTTAAATTTAGTACTCAGCTTATTTATTTTAATAACGACTCTTTTTTTAACTTGGCAGATATGCTATTACTCACATTTCTATAATAAATATACGTTCGTAAATTAATTTTTTTAACTTTATAATTAAGGGCTGCTTGCTCGTAAAAAATGGCATCGGCGGCATACTTATTTTTAAAAGATTGATTTAAAAAAACTTCGCGTTTACCAAATAAAGTAGCAAATAAAATACAATCATCTACATGAATATTTTTTTGATGGTTATTTTTATCTGGTACAAAATAATCTTCGGGAGTGTTTATAATTGTTTCGGTGTGTGATGAAATTAAATCATTGCCTTCTATTCCCTTTAAACAGGCACTTAAATGATTTGGTTTGTATTCATCGTCTGAATCTAAAATAGTAATATAATTGCCATTACAAATTTTTACAGCTAAGTTTATGGATTGAGACTGGCCGCAATTACTATGTCGCATATATTTTATTTTATGTTGATGTAATTGGCAATAACTTAAAATTTGTAAACTTAAATCTAAATGACTGCCATCATCAATAACGATTAACTCATAATTTAAAAAATCTTGTTTTAAAACAGAATCAATGGCTTGTTTTACTTTATTAAAAGGCGTATTGTAAACCGTCATTAAAACGCTTACTAAGTTTGCAGTATTATTTTGTGTGAGAACTATTTCCTTTGTGCTTCCCTTTGTTTTTAATTTTTTCATAGATATTTAGAGCGGTGACTTTATAGCTTTACAAATGTAGTGTAGTATATTTGAAAGTTAATAAAAATTACTCTTCTATACATAATTTACTAATACCTATTTGTTGTTTATTTTGTAACAGCACTAAATTTATGAACTCCATCATGTATTATAAAAACTTAAAGCGTTAAATAATTATCGCTTTAAGTTTTTATAAAAAGATATTGTTTAACTCCAAATTACTTCGCGTAGCCTGTAGCTCTGGTTTCTCTTATAACCGTAACTTTTACTTGCCCTGGGTAAGTCATTTCGGTTTGTATGCGTTGAGAGATGTTAAAGGCTAATTCTTCGGTTTGTTTATCGCTTACTTTATCGCTGCTTACAATTACACGTACTTCACGGCCTGCTTGTATGGCGTAGGTTTTTTCTACCCCATCGTAGCTTTGTGCTAAGGCTTCTAAATCTTTTAAACGTTTAATGTATTGTTCAGCAATTTCGCGGCGTGCACCTGGTCTAGCACCACTAATGGCATCACATACTTGTATAATAGGTGCGTATAAGGTATTCATTTCAATTTCGTCGTGGTGAGCACCAATGGCGTTACAAACTTCTGGTTTTTCTTTGTATTGTTCGGCTAACTTCATCCCTAATAAAGCGTGAGGTAATTCGGGTTCGTTATCGGGTACTTTACCTATATCATGCAATAAGCCAGCGCGTTTGGCTACTTTAGGGTTTAAGCCCATTTCGCTTGCCATAATACCACACAGGTTGGCTACCTCGCGACTGTGTTGTAATAAATTTTGACCGTACGATGAGCGGTATTTCATGCGCCCAACCATACGAATTAATTCGGGGTGTAAGCCGTGTATGCCAAGGTCGATACAGGTACGTTTACCAGTTTCGATAATTTCTTCCTCCAGCATTTTTTTGGTTTTTTCTACCA
>JANYEQ010000103.1 GCA_025363015.1 Bacteroidota bacterium | reverse complement strand
GTAAAGATGGATGGTGCGTCAAGGTTTATGAGCGTCGGCCGTTGTGTGTTTGTCCGAGCGAGGGCTTGTGTGTGAGCGTCCAAAATACCAAGATGATAAAAAATAGTCTACGAGAGCATTTGCGCCTAACGTTTTGCGGCTTGGCGTTTGGGCGGATAAAAGAACCGTCAAACTATCTACCGCCACAAAATTAAATTTAAAAGTACAATTTATTTGTCAAACCGTCAAACCCCGCTAACGCCAATCCGCTGCTAGTAGCAGTGGTTGGTCAGCTTAATTGTCAAAAGTTAATTGTGTAAGTTAATTCCTGTCCTTTGTCGAGGAATAATGTGTCTTGTGTATTTGTCACAATATTATTTATTTTTTTATAAATATTTACAATATATTTTCCCGTGGGCCCTTTGTAAAACATAGACGACCAACTCGGGACGTTATAACCAGAGCTGCCCGCAATCACAAATGAATTTAAGTCGTTGGTCTCCTGTAAATACTGGCTTAATAAAGAGTAGGTCAATGTGTCGCCAGGGTTTAAACTAGTTATTTTATTGAAATTTATGTATAAACGTTTGAATGCGGGAACAATAAAGAAGTCGTAATTATTCGTACTCTCTCCGAGATTAATTGTCGAAGCACCAGCAAATTTATAGATATCTGTCTGCCAGTCTGAAGTTGAATTACCAATAGAGTAAGAACCTTCCCCCATTTTTTTAAGAGTCACAACACCGAAGTCAAAATATCCGTCAGCGTCAGTATTCGTCGACTTTATTACAGTTCTTTTATCGGTCGAGCTAAATACACCGTGGTCGGTTGTTCTGATAATTTGAAAACCTTCGTTGGGAAGTCCTTTTTTTGTAGTAGCATTAATAAATCGTCCACTAATTTTATGGTCATGTTTTTTGCTGCAACTTAGGTCGACAAGTAGGATTAAAACAAAGGTCGACACCTTAATAATATTGAATATTTTTTTCATCGTCATTATTTTTGTCGCCATTGCTACTAACCAGAAGATAAACAGTAATAATCAGTTTATAAACGTTTAAATTAAAACCTAGGCAAACTTTTTCTCAAATTCTTTCATAGTATCCACTAATACTTGTACACTTGCTAAAGGTAAAGCATTATACATAGATGCACGGTAACCACCCACATCGCGGTGCCCTCTAATGCCGCTTATGTTTGCTTCTTTCCATAATTTATCAAACTCAGGCTCTAACTCGGGTTTGTTAGTTAAAAAACAAGCATTCATATTGCTTCTATCTTCTACAGTAGTGGTACCAAAAAACAAAGAGTTTCTATCAATTTCGTTATATAATAAATCGGCTTTTTGTTGATTTATTTTTTCTATCCAAGCCACACCACCATTTTGTTTCAGCCATTTTAAGGTTAATAGCGTAACATAGATAGGAAACACAGGTGGCGTATTATACATGCTACCACCCTTAATGTGTACTTGGTAATCAAGCATAGATAATAGTTTGCGCCCCGTTTTACCAAGAGCATCTTTTTTTACCATTACCATAGTACTACCTGCTGGACCCATATTTTTTTGTGCGCCTGCGTAAATTAATGTAAAATCATTCGCATTAATTTTACGGCTAAAAATATCCGAGCTCATGTCGCACACCAATGGTATTGGGCTTTTTGGAAACTGTTTTAGCTGTGTACCATAAATAGTATTGTTGCTTGTAATATGTAAATAATCTGCATTGGTTGGTATTGCATAACCTTTAGGGATGTAGTTAAAGTTTTTATCCTCGCTACTGGCAATAACATTTGTGTTACCAATAATTTTGGCTTCTTTTATGGCCTTACTTGCCCACACACCAGTATTTACATATGCGGCAGTACCGTTTTCGCGTAATAAATTATAAGGTACCATAGCAAATTGTAAACTTGCACCGCCACCCAAATATAGTACCTCGTAATCGTTACCTACTTCAAAAAGTTCTTTTATAATAGATTGCGACTCCTCAATAACAGCTTCGTAATTTTTACTACGGTGACTAATTTCTAAGAGTGATAAATTCATATTATCAAAATTAATACAGGCTTGTGAGGCTTGTTTTAAAACTTCTTCGGGTAAAATGCCCGGGCCGGCGCTAAAATTGTGTGGTTTTGTCATATTAGATTTTAATTATAGTTATTTTGAAAATTTTAATTCGCTTCAATTTTGGTAAGTAAAACTGACTTTAAAGTTACTAATTGTTTTTTAATCGTAAATTAATTTAATACTGTTATTTTTTAAAGTAATGATTAAACAATTTGTTTCGGCTTTTTGAATGGTTTCAATTTGTGTAAAAACAACGTTGCCCCTGTTATTAAGAAGTATTTTTTCGGGGGAATTAATTACATAATAATGAGCACTTATTTTTTCAATACCGTACTCTGAAGAATAAATTTCTTTACCAAAAACAGATATTAAGTTTATTTTATCTTTTAGTTGCACAATGGCAAGGCTATCTTTAAAATCGCTTGCTTGTTGGTATTTATAGGGTATTACTAAATTCAATTTTCTGTCTAAATAACCATATTTATTTTTACGTTTAACTTTTATTAAATTGTTGGATGCAAAATTTATTTCATCGTAGGTCCCAAAATCAATAGTTAGTTTACCATTAAAATCGACAAAGGCTTGTTGTTTATTTTTTAGTAATTTTAACACAGTGCCATTGGTATAAAATTCTACCGGTTTTTCTTTTATATACTCGTAATTAATTTGGGTTAAATAGCAATGTAAGGTGCTATAATAATAGCCGTACAGATTATCTTTAACCAATATATAAATATTGTTTTTTGTTTTAATAATTTGGTCAAATTGAGGAGGAATAACTATTGAATCGGTACTTGCAACCAAACCATATTTATTATTTTGTTTCATAATGGCAATACTATCATTGCCCATATCTGAAATCCAATCGTATTGCGCTTTTTTCATCAATCCATTTTTAGTAACAAAGCCATATTTTCCATTTTCGGTATAATACGCAAAATCGTTTTTAAAATCGCCCAATTTTTCAAACTTTGGTTCAATTAAAACTTGGCCATAATTGTTTAAAGCGCCATATTTATTATTATTTTTTACAATGTAAATAGAGTTTGATAGTTCGTTTACTTCTTCAAAGGTATTGGTAATAAATTGCCCTTGCCTGTTAATAAACAGCCAAGTATTATTTTGTTTTACGGCAGTAATGCCATTATTAAAAGAGTAGGCATCGGTATAAAATTGATTAAATACGTTTTGGTTTTTTTTATTGATAAAAAAAACCGAATCATTTTTTGTTACTACCGATAGCCCTTCTTTAAAAGGGGTAATGGCATCGTAAATGGCTTCAATAACTGGGGTTGCCGTGGTATCTATAAAACCAAAATAATCGTTTTTTTGATACGAGAATAGTTGTGTTTTATTTAATTCTAATTCGTTAAGTATAGAGTTTTTTAATGGAAAATTTGGATGTATTGCTAAAAAATTTTCCAGCTCAAAATTACTAAATGCTTTAACAGAAAGCGAGAAGAGTAATTTCCAAGCCTCAATATTTTGTGGAGCTTTTGGATAGTTGTTTACAAAATTAGTAAGCCCTGAAATCGATGACTGCTCTTTATAAATTTGAAACAGTTTTTCATAAGCAGTTTGTTGCATGTTATTTTTAGGGTACGCTTTTAAAAACAAAATATAATCTTGTGCGTGTTGGTTTTTTGTGGTTTGATAATAAATTTGCCTATCTAATTGTAAAAAAGCATCTGCTACAAAAGCACTTTGTGGGTGAGTATTAATAAAAAGTTCAGTAGCTTGTGATAGGTTGTTTGAGAGCATAGCAGTAAACTCTAACTCATCGCGTAAATAAACAGCAGTGCTTATGGTGGACGAATTAGCCAAATAATTATTTTTTAAAAATTGATTATATGCTGTAACGGTATTATTTTTTTTAAAAACTTCAAATGCTTTATTAGCAATACTATCCGCCATTTTTAAAATACTAAGGCTATCAACTTTAAAACTAAAAAACTGTGTTGGCTTTTGTTTGTAAATAAAGCAATTGTAGCTTAGGTTAATATACTTACTGGCACTATCTAAATTAAAAAAAGGATTATCGTTTCTAAAATATATAGTTGCTAAACCATAGGATGCAAAAGCGTTTGTTTGCTTTTTATTTACTTTATAAAATAGCTTTTTTGCCTTAAAGTAATCATATTGATTAAGCGATTTGTAAGCCAAATTTATGGTTGAAGCATTTAATGTACGTATTACAATAACACTTAAAAAAAAAAATATAAAGGGCTTAGGTAATTTCACACACACAAATTAAATTGGCAATAAAGCGGTTGGTAAGTTTATAATTTTTTTTACAATGTTTTAAGTTTAAATACTGTAATTTTGCCAACAAACATGTTTACACCAGGCAAAATAGCATTTACCATTTTTTTTGCAGTAGTTTTTGTGGTGGGCCTAATTTGGAGCTACAAAAAAGATAGTGTTGTTACTAACATTCACTTTAAAAAATCGTATTTGGTGCTCTTTGGTCTTATCTTATTCTTAAGTCTACTTTTCGTAATTGTTAAATTTCGTAAGTTTTAGTAAAAAACTTGCAAAATTCGTCGATTTATTATATATATTTGCATACTAAAATAACTAATTGGTATAAAAAATGAAAATACTATTAACCTTAGCTTCAGCATTTTTACTTAATGGTTTTGTTAATTCAGCTTCGCTAGTAATAGAAGGTAAATATCAAAACAAAAATGTTTTTGTTCAAAATGCAATTGGCAACAGTGGTGTTGGTTTTTGTGCACAAGAAATAAAAGTAAATGGTAAAATTACCACAGACGAAACGAACTCAAGCGCTTTTGAAATTGATTTAGCATCATTGCAATTAAAATATGGTGAAAATGTTACCATTGAAATTATTCACAAAGATGGTTGTACTCCTAAAGTATTAAATATGGATGATTTAAAGCCCAAACCAACTTTTGAGGTTTTAACAATGAATGTTTCTCCTACTGGTATTTTAAAATGGGTAACTAAAAACGAATCGGGTGCATTACCCTATATTATAGAGCAATTTAAATGGAATAAGTGGATACCCGTTGGCGAAGTAAATGGTTTAGGCTCACCAGATACTCACGAATATACTTTTAAAGTGGCAATGCACAGTGGCGAAAATAAATACCGTGTAAAACAAAAAGGTTTAAATTCAACTACTAAAAACTCTCAAGAAGTAACTGTAAAATCTACCAGCGATAAACCATCGTTTGCCATGCTAAAAAATGGTGCGGGTGTTGATTTTAGTGCCGAAACAGGTTACGAAGTATTTGATGCTTACGGCATAGTTGTAAAAAAAGGCTTTGGCAAACAAATTAATATTGATAATTTACCTAAAGGAAATTATTATATGTGTTACGATAATATTGTAACAGAATTTAAAAAATAAAATTAATAAAAAAAGAGAGCAATTTATAGCGCTTTATTAAATGAATGATAATACAAAAGGCTTATTAAAATGTTTTTTAATAAGCCTTTTTTTATTGTGCTTTTTTTACTCAAAAATACTAATTAATCCTAATGCCTATTTATTTACTGCAATGGGTGATGGTTTAAAAACCTATTACCATTTTGCGTCACACGTTAAAAACGACACCTCGTATTTACAATTAAACCAAATGAGTTACCCTTACGGCGAAACTCTTTTAATGGAAGACAGCTTGCCTTTTTTTAGTACACTAGTAAAAGCTGTAGCATCTGTTTTTCCTTTTGTTACAAATTACTTGGTAGGTATTTTAAATTTAATGCTTCTATTATCAATTGCAATTGCCGCTTTATTTGTTTACAAGCTGTTTATCCATTTTAAATTGCTCCCACTCATTTCGGCACTATGTGCAAATGCAGTTTGTTTTTTGTCAGCTCAAATTCTGTTACTTAACCCACTGGGGCATATAGGGCTTTCGTTTATATGCTTTTTTCCAATAGGTTGGTATTTATTAATTAAATTTTTTACAAGTAATAAAAAAATAAAATGGTCGTTTGTTATAGCTTTAAATATTTTACTTTGGACGTATGTACACGTTTATTTAGGTTTTATTATTTTAATATTTACTTTTTTTACTTACTTTTTTAAAAGTTTATATACTCTAAAAAAAACATTTAAAAGCCCAATTAATTATGTTTGTTTACTTATACAAGTAGGTTTGCCAATAATTATAATATTAGCGCTTAGTAAACTTGGCAATACTCATAATGATAGAATTGATATGCCTTTTTTAACCACTAATACAAGTTCGTGGCTATCTGTATTTGTGCCATTAATTTCGCCACTTAAACCCCTGTACCAATATATATTAAATACAAATCATATACCTCAGCAGTTTTGGTGCGAGGTTGGTAATTATGTTGGCATGGTATGCAACTTATTTATTATTGTTGGTGCGTTTGTTTTAGTATTATCTTTTATCAAAAAAAGCAAAACAAAAATAACAAACTACTATCCATCAAATACATTAGTTTATATTTTATCGGCAATAGTATTACTTTTATTTTCAATGGCTATTCCGTTAAAATATTTACCCGAAAATTTAATAAACCAATTACCATTAATTAAACAGTTTTCTAATTTAGGTAGGTTTGCTTGGGCATTTTATTATGTAATGGCTGTTTTTAGTTTTGTGTTTTTTTACAATTTAATGTTTCATAAAAAAGTAGGTAAAATAATTTTTTATGGCTTAATTTTTTTGTGTTTTTTTGAAGGATTTGCCTATCATACTAAATTATCAACCGAATTAATTAAAGCTCCAAATAGTTTTAATAAAGATTACTTGTCCGAAAATCAAAAATGTTTAGCTAATATTAATAGCCAAAACTTTCAGGCTTTATTGCCTATACCTTATTATTTTAGATTTAATATTCCATTTCAAAAAAATAGCGAAGGTGCCGATAATTCTATTAGCGGTTCAATGATTGCTTCTTATCACACTGCCTTACCCATTATGAGCACTTACCTTTCTCGTCCATCAGTAAGCGAATCTATGGCTATATTTAAACAACTTATGCCTTATCCGTATCAAAAAATGATGCCGCCATTAATTGCAAACGGCAAAGATATTGCCGTATTGGTTAAACAAGATTATATTAATTTTTTAAACGATAATGAAAAAGAAATTATTAAAAAATGCACATTGCTTTTTAAAAATAATGAGTATTTAATTTACAGTTTAACTATTAATAATTTGCTGCAAACAAATACCAACAAACAAAAAATAAAATTTGATTCAATAAAAAAACAATTGGTTTTATTTAAAAATTATTTAGTAAGCGATACCACTACTTTTTTTATAGATAATAATTTTAACACACTTACCTCGCCTGTAACCTACCATGGTAAAGGCGCCTATTACGGTGTAAAAGAAAACTATAATACAATTTGTAGCACAAACACCGCTAAAATGGATACGGCCATTACCTATAATTTAAGTTTTTATTATTATAATAAAATTTGGGATCAAACATTTAACACACTGGTAATAAACGAAAAAGATAGTTTAGGTAACGATTTACAATACGAATATTTTTCGCCGCTTAACGTTAATTTTATTGACGATTGGTGGTACTTTTACCAACATAATTTTAAAATAAAATCAACCAAAAGTATATTAACTATTTTTTTTAAAGGCGAACCTAAATTTAAAAACTGGATGGCTGTTGATGAGTTACTTATTAAACCCGTTAATTATACAATGTGGCAAATTAAAACACAGGCAAAACAGCAATCTGTTTATCGTAACAACTGCAAATATTTAAACTAATATTAACACCAGTACTAAAAATCAAATTGGTATAATATTAAAATACATCTTATCTTTAACCTTTAATTAAAACTAAAAAGTATGCCTAAAGGAATTTATAAAGTACCCGCCGCTGTTAACGATACTATTAAGCAATATGCCGCTGGAAGTGCTGAGCGTAAAGAACTACAAGCCATGTTGGCTCATTTACGAAGTGTGGAATTAGATATACCCATGTACATTGGCGCCAATGAAGTACGAAGTAATGTAATTGTTCGTTTACATCCACCGCACGATCATAAGCATACCTTAGCTCATTTTCATAAAAGTGATAAAAGCCACGTTACACAAGCAATTGACGCTGCAATGGCAGCAAAAGAAAAATGGCAAAATTTAAGTTGGGAACACCGCGCCAGTATATTTTTAAAAGCTGCCGATTTAATTGCAGGACCCTACCGTGCCAAATTAAATGCAGCAACAATGTTGGGGCAAAGTAAAAATGCTTATCAAGCCGAAATTGATAGCGCTTGTGAAATAATAGATTTTTTACGCTACAACGTTCAGTTTATGAGCGAAATTTATAGCGAACAACCCGTTTCAGGTGCTGGTATGTGGAACCGTTTAGAGTGGCGACCTTTAGAGGGATTTATATATGCCCTTACGCCGTTTAACTTTACGGCCATTGCTGGTAATTTACCTACAAGTTGTGCCATGATGGGTAATGTAGTTGTTTGGAAACCAAGTAACACACAGGTGTATAGCGCAAATGTATTAATGGAAATATTTAAAAAAGCAGGCGTGCCCGATGGTGTAATTAATTTAATTTACCCAAGTGGTCCTGATGCTGCCGAAGTTGTATTTAATCACAAAGATTTTGCAGGTATTCATTTTACGGGTAGTACAGAGGTATTTCAAAATATTTGGCAAACAATTGGTAACAACATTCATAAATATAAATCGTACCCACGTATTGTTGGCGAAACAGGTGGAAAAGATTTTATTATGGCGCACAAAAGTGCCGATGTAAATGTACTAGCTACAGCCCTTTCGCGTGGTGCCTTTGAATATCAAGGGCAGAAATGTTCAGCTTGTTCGCGTGCTTACATTCCATCTAATTTATGGGAAGAAACAAAAAAATTAGTATTAGCCGATTTAAAATCAATGAAAATGGGCGGTACCGAAGATTTTACTAATTTTATAAATGCCGTAATTGACGAAAAAAGTTTTGACAAATTAGCTACATACATTGATGCTGCTAAAAAAGATAACAATGTAGAAATTATTGCTGGTGGAAATTACGATAAAACAAAAGGCTATTTTATTGAACCCACTATTATTGTAGCAAAAGATGCAAAGTATGTAACCATGTGCGAAGAATTATTTGGCCCTGTATTAACACTTTTTGTTTACGATGCCGATAAGTTTGAAGAAACGATGGCCATTGTGGATTCAACTTCTATATATGCCTTAACGGGAGCTATTATAGCGCAAGACCGTTACGCCATTGAATTAGCCACAAAAAAATTAAGCAATGCCGCAGGTAATTTTTACATTAACGATAAATGTACCGGTGCCGTTGTTGGCCAGCAACCCTTTGGTGGAGCGCGTGGCAGCGGTACAAACGATAAAGCCGGAGCAAAAATAAATTTGTTGCGTTGGGTAAGCC
>JANYEQ010000091.1 GCA_025363015.1 Bacteroidota bacterium | reverse complement strand
TTAATAGTGTTATTAATTGCTGCCCTGAATATTGCTGTATACGTTCATCAATTAATATCCTTACGCCGGCTTTTCCGTTTATAGAAATGGCATCATCTATAACTGTTACCCCTGGTAATTTTGATAACAGATCGTATAAGCTATTCCCAACAGCTAAAGGACTGTCCTCTATATTTACTGTGATATTTCCGTTTTTAAATTCAATGGTTTTTTTCATTACCGTAACCGACACCTCGTTCAAACTAATATCGGATGATTTCAACTGGAGGTCGGGAGCTTCAAATGTATCTAAGCTATCAACTTTAAAGACCTCGCTAAATTTTATTTTAAAACCTGATGCGATTACTTTAAGCAAATAATTACCCTGCTTTATTTTCTCAAACTGATATTTACCCGCATCATCGGTTAGAACGCCCTTGAGCACAGAGCTGTCTTTGGCATCTAACAATGCAATTGGTTGATAAGATACGGGGATTTCCAAACTATCAAGTACTTTGCCTGAAACGGAAGATTGTGACCGCATTTGTTTAAATGCAATAAACAAGAAAATAATTAAAAATTGTTTCGTCACAATATAATCAAAGCATAAAATCGGTTAATAATGCTAATTCTTACTTTAGTCACAACTTATTGAAAAAAATTAATTACCTTTTTTGTAATTTTTCTAAAACTAGGATATTCGATTTAAGTATGCAACATAAAACTGAATATTTAAGGTTTTTTGGGAACTTTTAGGCGAACAAATTTCGTGTAAATTGAAGTTGTTAGCGATCCATTATAACCAATTCAATACGCTTTTTAAGATCTTTTTCGATCGCCTTATTGTCGTCGCCGTAACCAAAAAATTGAATTCTTTTCGAATCCAAGCCGACATTTATTAAATAGACGCTAACAGAAATAGATCTTTCATAATAGAGTTTCCAATCATCATAGTCTTTGCTTTCGGTTTTTTTGTAACCTATTATTTTAACCGTTTTGTTGTTTGTTTTTAACGAATCATATACCCCTTTCAATTCTAATTTTGCTAATGGTGTTAGCTCTGCTTTCCCGTGCTCAAAAAATATTTTATGGGCGGCAATTTCAATAGTCGATTTGTTTCGTTTGAAAATTGTGGTGTCCAAAACAATACTTATGCTATTGTTTGGGTTTTGAGTGATTTTATGAACTACATGTTTTTCGATCGTACCTTGAGGACAAAAATTAAATATCACTGAATATAAATGAGGATATGCTGAAGGATCGCTAAAATGCATTATTGTTTCCCAGCCATTGGAAGAATCCGGAGCCTGTATGATTTCTGAGATTTCATTACTTTGTAAAATAATCGGCTGAACAGTAAGGCCACCGGTCTTAAAATTTAGTTGGTATGGTGATTTCCAGTCCTTCCATTCTTTAGTATTTATTTTTGTTGTTCTATCACAGTCTTCATGGGTTCCCGGCGGAACATCATTCAGAGTTTCCCAAAAAATCATGTTGTTCTTTATATGTAAATTACTTTCATCATTAATGCAGGCGGTAACGGTTATGGTTTTGCAGGCAGCCGGTAAGTTTGGAAGTCCCTCTGAAGTTGGACTAACATTTTTTATAAATCTATACTCTGTGCTACCTATTGTTAAATTCAAATGCGACACATCCCAATCGTTATACTTTACAAATTCAATTTGCCAGTTGCTTTTATCTATACACGAAAATTTTCCTTTTTTCAAGGGTATCAATTCTCCAATGGTGTTACTCCCCTTTAGAGAATAAAACAGTTTTTCTTCTTTTTTTATTATTTCTATCTCTTTTAACTGAAACCTCAAAGGTGGAACGTAGGAACCTACATATTCTGCCAAGTTTTCGCTAGTTTTCGTAGCAAAAGAGTTTGTCTGACTAAAACAATGGCAATTACAATAAATAAACAAAAGTGTCAGATTAAAAAAGCAAATCTTATTGATGTTAATTAATCTTTGGAAAAAATAAATTCTGTTATTCACGGCAATAAATTTTAAAGTTTAACGGTATAAGTTCGTATTGAAAGTACTATAAATATTTGCGGGGTATAGCGTTTTTAACATTTTTTCCAATAAAAGTAGCACTAGGGTAAAATTACTTATTCTTACATGCCATGCTGCCGCAGGCCGCGCATTATGGCGCACAGCGCACGCGCATTAATGTGGCGGCTTCCCGCCACGCCTTTTTTTTTGTGCGGTAGGGCTGCAAGTGTTTTGCAACCCAAAAAAATCAATAATAAAACGGGCTTGGTTGGCGCGGTTCAGTTAAAGCGCCAACTTGCAAATGACTTGCAGCGAAGAATAGCTGTTCTATTGGCTTCAGCCAAAACGTGCGTCGACAAAAAATTTTAGAGTTCTTTTTCGGAATGTTAGTCGGATCGATAAGAGCTGCTCTGCGGTTGACTGTCGAAGCGAAATGTTTTTTGTCTGCCGATGAACTGTCTTACGGGAATTGTCCGCCCCTATTGGTGGTAACTCCAAAATATGCACCAAAACCATCAATACCGTAAGTGGCTGGATTACCAATATTCACATAAAATTTAACGCAATATGTTTTGCCTGCTACTAAATTTGCTTTTAAACGATTTCGGGCATATCCTCTATATGAGGAACATTGAGGAGGCTCACATAAAAAAGTGGGATAACAAAAATTATTCCCTGTTCGTGGCCATTGATAAGTAAGTCCCCCAGTTGGCACATTGGGAAAACAAGTACTATAAAACTGAACGTTTCCTCCAGATACAGAGTCGATACTGCGCCAATACTTTACAGAATTAATATCTGTTATAATGCAGTTATTTTTTAATTCAAACCCCCCATTATAAATATAATTTGCAATGGGTTGAGAATAGAAAGTATAAGCTAAAAAAAAGAAAAATTGTATTAACAACTTTTCTTTTTTAAAAAAAGAAACTTTACTTAGCAATAAGCAATTTTTTAACTGTTTTTTCACCTTTATCGTTTATTGTACTTACAAAATAAACACCATTTATTAAATCTAAATTTAATTGGCATTGGTAATTAGTAACCCCGAGAGGATTCGAACCTCCAACCACCAGAACCGGAATCTGGCATTCTATCCAGTTGAACTACGGAGTTTTTTAATGCTACTCTTCAAAGATACTTAATTTGTTTTAAGTAAAAGCGGGTAAAAAGTTAGAATTTTAAAGAGTATGGATACTAAAACACTAAATTTAAAATAAACTTAGTTGGCTATTACCTGCTTTGTGATTAAATAAGCTGGTGTTAAATTCAAAATCACTTTCGGTTTTTATAAAGCGCAGTTTTGAGAGTGTAAATAATTGTTTAATACTTTCGGCCATTTTGCCTTCGCCACGCATGCGCACACCAAAACGGCTATCGTTTACATTGCCACCGTGCACCTCACAAATTTGATTCCATACTTTGTTTGCTCTATCTGGAAAATTTTTTAATAACCAATCTTTAAAAATTGGACCTACAGCGCCATTTAAGCGTGCAATGGTATAGCCGGCTTTTGTAGCGCCAGCTGCAGCTGCTTGCTCAACTACGTTTGGTATTTCGTGGTTATTTATGCCTGGTATAATAGGCGCTACCATTACACCACAAGGTATACCGTTTTGTGCCATGGCTTGTATTATTTTAAATCGGTTTTTATAGGTAGCAGTTCTAGGTTCTAATTTTTGACGCATATTTTCGTCGGTACCCGTAATAGAAACCATTACGTGCACTAAATTATAACTTGCTAATTCTTCCAGCACATCTATATCGCGGGTTATTAAAGCATTTTTGGTAATAACACCTACAGGATGTTTGTATTTTAAACAGGTTTGTAAAATACGGCGTGTAATTTCTAATTTTTTTTCAATGGGCTGGTAGCAATCTGTATTGCCAGAAAGCATAATGGGCATAGGCTTCCAATTTTTGCTGCTAAATTGTTTTTCTAATACATCAATTACGTTTTGTTTTACTATTATTTTTTGTTCAAAATCTAAGCCAGCGCTATATCCCCAGTATTCGTGACTATTACGGGCGTAACAATAAATACAACCGTACTCGCAACCTTGGTAAGGATTTAAGGAATAGTTTAAGCCAATATCTGGGCTATCTACTTTGTTAATAACCGTTTTTGGGTACGTATAAATAATTTCGGTTTTTTCGTTTACTAAAAATTCTTCGTCTAAAACCTCTACATGTTCTTGTACGTATTTAATTTTACTAAACTTATTGTGGGTGTTTATTTGTGACCCACGGCCTTTAAAATATGTGTCTTGCTCAACCAAACGAATGTTTTTTATAAAACAAAGTTAGTGAGGTTAGTAGCAATTGATTGCTATAAATTGTAGTATTTAAAATTAAAGATTAATTTAACACAATTTCTTTAACAGCATTTACCCATGCATCGTTAGTATTTAGGCTATTTACCAGCGTTATTTTTTCGCCGCCGTATTCTTTAAAAATTTCGTCATACTCTGTACCAATTTCGTAAATGGTTTCTAAGCAATCGGCTACAAACGCTGGCGAAAATACCAATACTTTTTTAGCGCCTTTTTTCGCTAAATCTTCAATTACCTTATCACTAAAGGGTGTTAACCAGTTTTTAGTTAATCGGCTTTGAAAACTGGTAGTATATTTTTGTTCAGGAATATGAAGTGCCTTTACCAGCTGGCGAGTAGTTTCAAAGCAATTGGCCCGGTAGCAATAGTGATTGTTTTTTGTAATGCTATTGCAGCAAGCACCCATTTGGCAGGTATTGCCACCATAATGTGCAGAGCCTTTTTTTATGTGTCTTATTGGTAAACCGTGGTAACTAAATACAACATGGTCGTATTGATTTATGTCGTGTTTATTGGCTTCCACCAAAAGTGCTTGTATAAATTTTGGATGATTGTAAAATTTGCTAATAATATTTAGGTTTGGTATTACTTCCCAACTTTTAATATGTTTTAAAACCTCTTCAATTGTGCTTCCTGTGCTACTACTAGCATATTGCGGATATAGGGGTAAAATATGTATTTTTTGTGGTCGCTGTTCTCTAATTTTTTCTAAGGTGTTTTTTATGCTTGGTGTTTGGTAGCGCATGGCCAACTCTACATGATAGTTTGCGCCAACCTGCTGTTGTAATTTTTGTTGTAAAGCAATGCTATTAAAGAGTAGGGGAGAGCCATCTTTTGTCCAGATGGCTTTGTATAGTTTGCTTGATTTAAAACTTCGGGTAGGTACAATAATTAAATTAACCAAAATAAAACGTAAAATGGGGTTTACATCTATTACGCGTTTATCGTTTAAAAATTGTGTTAAATATTTGCCAACTTTACCAATAGATGGCGAGTTTGGGGTGCCTAAATTTATTAGTAATATAGTTTCTTTCATTATTTAAATGTTAAATACATTAGTTGCTAGTAATGTTTGTATCGTTGGGATTAGGTTGTGGAATAATAGTTTGTACAACAGGTATATTTTTTTTTGTAAAACGTTTTTGAAATGCAAGAATAATACCTACACCCAAAGAGATGGCAAAATCGGCAAAGTTAAAAATGGGTCTAAAAAATTGAAATTCTTCGCCACCCCAAATAGGAAACCAACTTGGAAAATGTCCATTTATAATTGGAAAATAAAACATATCTACCACTCTGCCATGTAATACACCTGCATAACCACCATTTACTGGTAAAAATTTAGCCACATTAAACTCATCACTTTCGCCAAAAAGTACGCCATAAAAAACACTGTCTAAAATATTACCAACAGCACCTGCCAATATAAGCGATACCGAAAAAATAAAGCCAATATGTTCTTTATTTTTTACAATGTGCCTAATGTAAAATACGCCACCAATACAGGCTAAAATACGAAATACACTTAAAATTAATTTGCCATAATTACCGCCAAATTCATAGCCAAAAGCCATGCCAGGGTTTTCGGTGAAATGTAAAATACACCAATTGCCAAGGTTTGCTACTTCGCCTAAGGGGTAATTTAATTTAATGTAAATTTTAATAAACTGATCAATAAATAAAACAGCAAAAATTGTAAATAAGGGGATTTTAATTTTTTGAAACATTAAGGTATAATTTTGATGACAAAGATATACTTTTTAATATGTTTTTTTATTGAAGTTTAAACAACTTATTTAGTGAAAATATTAGATTAAGTGTAAATAATTATATAAATAAACTGTTATAGCGGCTATAAATTTGATTTTAATGAATTAATGCTTTTAACTTAAATTAAATCTTTCATTTAATTTAGAGGCTTGTTGTGCAGTTAATATGCTTGTAAACAAAACTGCTGTTGAAATAATTGCGGTGTACTTTTTATATTTTTAAATTTAATGGGTTAATATTACTAGCACTTCAAATTAATTAAAAAAAAATGAGGAACTATAATTCCTCATTTTAATAATTGATAATATTTTATTTGTTTTAGGATGTTGTAAAATAATCTTTAACAAATGCATGCTGTTGATTCTCTGTCATTTTATCTGTTTGTTGGGTTTCTATTTTTATTTTTTCAAAATTATGATTGGCTTTTAAAATATTAAAAAGTTCTACTTTTGCATTTGTAGGACCAAATAAAATAACTTCGCCATAGTTTCTAATTTCTTCACCAATTTTATTATAATATTCAGCTTGTTGATGTTGCTCTTTGTTATGCATTAAATTTTCGTTTTTATTGAGACTAAGTTTTTTTACATCAGTAGTAAATTTAGAGGCTATTGTTTTTGTTACAGCAGAGCCATTTGTAAATTCGATAAGGTGAGCGGCTGAATGATCCATCCAGATTCCTAATTTATTATTTGAATTATGAGTTGTAGTTGTCATTTTTATTAGTTTTAAATTATTTATACAAAGTTGTTTGTATTTTACTAGAGATGTGTTACATAATTTATTATATATGTTACATTAATCCTATTTTATTTTTTATCTTCTTTTTTCTTAAAGAATTTACGTAATAAAAAACTTTGGCTAGCCGCATTCATATTTTGTTTAAATCCACCGGCGCCTTGTTTAATATTTACAATTGTTTTATCAATATTATCAGCAAAAACTGTATCCATAAATAATTTACCAATAGTGCCTTTACCGCTACGAATATTTGCAAATACGGCTGACATATCTTCGGTAATGTTTGCTGCATTAGCAGTTGTTTTTTTGAGGTTTAACAGAATATCATCAAAACTAATGGGCATTGTAGTTACTAAATAATCGTAATCTTCAATTTGTTTAGTGCCTTTAGTGCCATGTGTAATTAGTACAATTTTATTTCCCATCAAGCCATCGTTACCAATAATTGCCTTTGCATCTTTTTTAATAAATTTTCTTGAACTTTCATCTATCGTAAAATCTACTTTTACAGATGTATCAGAAATCATAGATATATTTTCTATTATCCCAATATTAATACCTGCCAAACGTACATTGTTGCCAACTTGCAGGCCATTAATATCTTTAAACAAACTGCTTACATGAAACGTGTGATTAAATAATTGTTGCTTTTTGCCAATAAAATAAATGCCTATTATTAAAAATATAATTGCTGAGGAAACAAATATTCCTAATTTAATTTTACTACCTACTTGATTTTGCATATGTATATTAATTATTATTTTTATTTAAATAAAAAACCCCTTTATTTTTTCGTCATTAGATTGCTCTAATTCTTTAAACGTTCCTTCGGCATAACATGTTCCATCATTTAATACAATCACACGATTAGCGGTAATTCGAGCACATTCAATATCATGAGTAATAATAATTGATGCGGTGTTAAACTTTTTCTGCATTTCTAAAATTAAACTGCTTATTTCTTTTGATGTAATTGGATCGAGACCTGTTGTAGGCTCATCGTACAACATAATTTCAGGATTTAAAATTAATGTGCGGGCCAATCCAATGCGTTTTCGCATACCGCCTGAAAGCTCTGAAGGCATTTTATTAATTGCTTTTTCAAGCCCCACATTCTGTAATGCTTCTATTACTTTAATATTAATTTCATCTTGCTTCAGTTCTTTTAAATCTCGAAGCGGAAATTCTAAATTTTCTTTTACTGACATAGAGTCGTAAAGAGCGGCACTTTGAAATAAAAAACCAATTTTTTTTCGTAGCGCATTTAATTCTTTAGTATTTAATTCTAAAATATTTTTTTGTAATGCGGTAAGTTTTCCTTCATCGGGTTTTATTAATCCTACAATACATTTAATTAATACAGATTTGCCAGTACCAGATTTACCAAGTATAACAAGGTTTTCACCTTTAGCCAAATTTAAACTAATATCCTTTAAAACTTGATTGTTTCCAAACGATTTTTTAAGATGCTCTATTTCAATTACGTTTTCCATACTATGGTGTAAATAAACTTGTAAGTTGAACAGCAATCATATCAATAATAAATACCAGTAACGACCCCATAACAACAGCAGAGTTGGCAGACGCTCCAACACCTTGTGTGCCTTTATCGGAATTATATCCTTTATAACAACCAATTAAGCCAATAGCAAAGCCAAAGAAAATTGTTTTTATTAATGATGGCATTAAATCTATAAAATTTAACTTTTCAAAAACTTTTGCAAAGTATAATATAAAACTTACATCGCCTTTTATATTTACAGCTAAAAACGAACCGAATAATGCAATTGCATCCGAAAAAATTACGAGTAAAGGAATCATTAATGTAGTGGCTAAAATGCGTGTAACAACAATGTATTTAAAAGGATTTATGCCAGAAACTTCCATCGCATCAATTTGTTCAGTTACTTTCATTGAAGCTAATTCGGCACCAATACTAGACCCTATTTTACCTGCACAAATGATGGCTGTAATTACAGGTCCAATTTCGCGAACAATTGAAACGCCCACCATTGCAGGTAACCACGACTCGGCACCAAATTGCGCTAACGTTGGGCGCGACTGAATGGTTAATACAAGCCCCATAATAAAACCTGTAATACCAACAAGGGGTAAAGATTTACAACCAACGATATAACATTGTTTTATTAACTCATTAAATTCGTATGGAGGAATAAATAATGTTTTAAAAAAATTTACAGTAAATTTTGTTATTAAAGTTACTTCGGTAAAAAAAACTTTAAAAAATTTATAAATAGAGTTTGTTTTAACATTTTCTATAATAGTTTTATATTTTAAAATAGTATTAGGCATTTGTTGTTTTAATTAAAATACTTTATAGTGTTTATTTAACATAAATTTATTATAACTTATTTATTGATGCTTAATGATTATTTAGTACTAGCTTTTGATTTAAGTTTAAATACTGCAATAGTGGGCATGGTATCGCCTAATAAAAAGCCCCAAGGCTTTAAAGGCTCAATATGATCGCAAATAACTTTAACGATAGCTGTTAGAGGAATGGACAAAAACATACCTGCTATACCCCATAATGCTCCACCACTTAGCACAACAATGATTGATACAAGGGCATTAATTTTTACTTTTGAGGCAACTACTTTAGGCGAAATATAATGATTATCAATAAACTGAATTATTATATATAATGCTATTACTAACAAAACATAAGTGGGCGATTTAGTAGCAAAAGCAATAATGGCAGGAAGTGTAACTGCTGTTATACCTCCAATATAAGGTATAACATTTAATATTGCCCCCATAATGCCAAGTATAATAGCATAATCAATCCCAATAATTAATAAACCAATAGAATTAAGTGTTGCAATAATTGCAGCTTCTATTAATAACGCTCTTAAATATTTTTGAATAATAGTTTTTGTTATTTTTAAAACTTCATTAACTTCTTTTTGATTTTGTACCACAAAACACCGACGAATAAAATCTAGTAATAGGGGTTGATAAAATAAAATCATAAATACATACACCGGAATTAAAACCAGTACTAATAGTGAATGTCCTAATACAGAAATTGCAGAACCAATAGAAGATTTTCCGCTATTCATAATTTCGATTTTTGTGTCAGTAATAAACGTATTTATTTTACGGGTACTCACATTAAAATTAGCAGATACCCAATGAACAGTATGATTTAACGTTAAGTAAAATTTTTCTACTAATAGAGGAAACGAATCTGTAAACATGCTTGCTTGAGACGATATAAGAAGGATAAGCATAATTGAAGCTAAAAAAACAATGGCTAATGAAATAGCAATTGCTAAAACGCGATTCATTTTTTTTCGAACAAAATAACCAACTAATGGGCTTAATGAAATGGCAATGAGTATAGAATATAAAATGGGTAGAATAATTGACTGAGCAATGTATAACACACTTATAAAAGCAAATAGCCCTATAAAAATTATAGAGGCTTTTGCATAAAAAGGGTTTTTTAATGTTATACTCATTGATTTAAGAAGGTTTTGATTTACTACTTATTAGTTTACTTATACCACTAATAATTTCAGGCACGTTTTTATTTATAAAAAATTTAGAAACATTTTCCATTAGTAAAGAAGATAAATAACCTTTTACACTTCTGTTTTTACCTAAAATTTTATCAATTACAAAGTTAGCTCCGGCATTTAAACTTAAATTTGCTAAATCTAATTTCACGTCTTTATCATGAACTAATTCATGCAAAGAGTTTTTAATCATAGCTACGGGACTAAGTGTATTTGCAAATTCTTTTATGGAATCCTTTAATTCTATTTCCTGTTTTACCCTTAGATTTTTTAACTCTAAAATTCGTAATTGTAATTCCTTACGATTTTTTATATTCTCTTTTATCATTTATCTTATGCTTAGCTTTAATTTTTTAGTTGTCGCTAAATGCTTTACTAATAATTTTTTCTCGCATCGGTTTTTCTATTAAATATTTTTTTCCAAATAATAATACCAGCCCAATTATAAAATAAAATCCTGCTACTGCCATAAAACCCAAATAGTTATTGCCAAAATAATTAGATAGATAGAAGCCAGCACTCAAGCTAATAAATAGTACTAACAAAAGCGCAACAATAAGAACTAAAAAATTAGCAATTAAGCGTGAGCCAATATTAGAAGCTTGCTCAACTAATTCTAATTTAATTATTTCAATATTTGTTTTTAGATAAGCATTTACATTTGTAGTAACTTCTTCTAATTTATTTTGGTCCATTATATATTTTATTTATTATTTATTTAAAAATAAATTTCTTTTTTATGAAATAAATAGACTTTATTTAGTTAAATAATTGTATTGATTTTATACAGCTGATTTTTTTTCTTTTTCAACCATTTCATTTGCTTCAGCTTTTACTGCTTCAAATTTTTCAGAAAGACTACTTAAAAGTTCGTCAAATTTTTCTTTTAAGTCATCTGCAGTATCACAACTTTTTTTTGCAATTTTTTTTCTGGTCTCTGAACCTTTATCGGGTGCAAATAAAATACCTAAAATTGCTCCTGCAGCAACACCTGCCAATACGCCCAATACTACTTTTCCTGTATTCATGTTTTTTATTTTAAAATTATTTATAATTTATTTTTTTAAAGTGGTTTGCGACCTTCAATAACTCTTAATAATATAGCTATTACTGCTACTACTAATAAAATATGTATAATACCTCCTGCATTATAGCCTATAAAGCCAATTAGCCAAAAAATAACTAATACTACTGCTATTAAATAAAGTAAATTTCCCATAATTGTTTTTTTTAATTGTTTATAATCTGTTTTTTTGTTTTGTCAATATCAATATTAGTGCCTGTATTATTTTGTTTTAATTTATTATACTACTCTTAAAAGCCATAATATTAAAAGGATAAGAGCTACTAATAATAATAGATTTATTAATATTCCAAGTCCAAATCCACCAGAAATTAAACCTAAAGCCCATAAAATAATTAGCACAAGGATGATTATCCAAAATAAGCTTCTTCCTTCATCTGAATTAGAACTTCTATTTTGTTTTGTACTTACTTGCGTATTATTTACTTTAAATGTATGTTTTTGATAAAAAACAACTTTATTTGCTTGCGTATTTTTTTTATCGTTAACAGTATTTAGTTTTTGTGAAGATGCAAAAGCAATAGGTTTAGTAGTTTCTATATTTACTTTACTATTCTCTATATTCTTTTTTAATTCTACATCTGATGAGTTTGTGTTTTGAGTAACATATATTGGAGTAGTATTTAAATTAGTTACATTATTCTCTTGTTTTTTAGAGTTTGTATTATGATTTACCTTGTTAAAAGCCAAGTAATAGCCTTTTGAATAGTGTTTTTTAACTAATGATATTTTAGTTGTGCAAGAAGTTATTACTGTTCCGAATAAAAGTGCGATAATGCTAAGTGTAATTATTTTTTTCATTTTATTTAATTTTAATTGTTTATACTTTTTTATAAATTATAATTCAGAAATAACTTTTAGTATTTCTTCTTTTGTTTTTCCAAGTTTTATTTGCAATCTACCAAGCATTTCATCTTGCTTGCCTTCAATTAACAACATTTCGCTATCTGTTAGTATAGCAAATTTTTGTTTTAATTTTCCTTTGGTCTCATTCCAATTCCCATTTATTTCAGTTAAATTTTTCATTATATTTATTTATAATGCAAAGTTGCGCCTATTAAAAGTTAATTGTGTTACATCACTTATTCAATAAGTTACATAATTCACACATTATATTACTTTTGATTTTTTAATTAATAAATAATCTATCGTTTTTTTAAGTATTATATACCCGATAATGAGCTACTTAAATAAGGGTTATATGAAAATAAATAAGGGTTTGAATAAGCTGGAATACTTATTACTGTTATAGTTGAGTGGTTTATAAATTGTTTGGCAAATGGGCTTTTTTTATTAAATGATCGAAGAAAAAACTAGTTTCATTTATTACAGCAATTAAATCGCCATTATTTTTTTAGTATATAGTATTATTTCTTTAATATAATTGTATAGAGGTTAAGGATAAAATAATTCTTTCTTATTATATACTATAATGAAACATCAATAAAAAATCTCTTTAGATTATTTTTACAAAATTTTAATATTTACAGAAACGTTTTATAGTACTACTAAAATAAAATTCAGTAAATATGGGTTAATTTAAAACGTAGTAAAAAAACACCCGTTACATGCGGGTTAAAGTAGATTGAAATTGTTAAAATTTTAAAGTAGCCCCGCCCAGAATCGAACTGGGATCAAAAGTTTAGGAAACTTCTATTCTATCCATTGAACTACGGGGCCAATAATTATGGCAAAGATACTATTCTACAATTAAAATAAGCCCAATTTTTTATTGTTTAATACAATTTTAATTTTTTATTAAAAATTACACATAACATTAAAAATGCATTTAATTAACCTGTTTAGTTATTACTCAATATATTCTTTAATTTTTAATTAACTCCTACTTAAAATTAATAATACATAGCCTCGCCATATTTGTAAAACTTTATTAATGAAAACGTTTTATAAAACCATTGTTCTCTCAGATATTCATTTAGGCATTAAAGCAAGCAAAGCCAAAGAGGTTGTCCATTTTTTAAAACATCATAAATGCGAAACTCTCATTTTAAACGGTGATATTATTGATGGCTGGCAGCTTAAAAAAAGCGGTAAATGGAAAAAACAACACAGTAATTTTTTTAAACATATTATCAGTTTAACTTCTAAAAAAAAGTGTCAAATTATTTATTTAAGAGGTAATCACGACGATTTTTTAGAGGAGATTTTACCGCTAAAAATTGGAAATTTTTCTATTAAAAAACATTATACACATTATGGCGTAACTAAAAAATATTTTGTTACGCATGGCGATATTTTCGATAATGTAACTACTAAACTAAAGTGGATTGCCAAATTAGGCGATGTAGGTTATACTTTTTTGTTATGGTTAAATAGGCATTACAATACTTATCGCGAAAAACGTGGTTTGCCTTATTACTCTTTATCACAAGTAGTTAAGGCAAAAGTGAAATCAGCAGTTTCATTTATTTCTGATTACGAAAATGAATTGGTTAAAGTAGCTAAGGCACGCAAATGTGCAGGTATTATTTGTGGTCATATACATCATCCTGCCATTAAAGTAATTGATGGTATTGAATATTTAAATAGTGGCGACTGGGTGGAAAGTCTCACTGCTTTGGTAGAAGATACGGAAGGTAATTGGAAAATAATTTATTATAAAGAATGGTTAGAAGAGTATAACAAATATTTAGAATTAAAAACCAACACAAACTCTATTTCACAAATTTTACCTAAAGGCGTAACCATAAAAGAATAATTAAAATGCAGAAAAAATATATTTTAGCAGTGCAAGGTGAAGGACGTGGACACATGACACAAGCCATGAGTATGTATGATATGCTTATTGAACAAGGTCACACTGTTTGCGCTGTATTACTAGGTAGTAGCGGAAGTAGAGATATTCCTAAATTTTTTTTCGAAAAAATAAAAGCGCCTATAATTCAACTACAAAGCCCAAATTTTGTAACCGATAAAAAAAATAAAAGTATAAATATTACAAAATCAGTTATACACAATGTAAAAAAGATTAAAACATTTAAACAAAGTTTAAAAACAATTGATGCGTTAATGAAAGAACATAAACCCGACGCTGTAATAAATTTTTTTGATTTATTAATAGGATTATATTATCGATTTTATAAACCTACCATTAAAATGATTTGCGTAGCGCATCAATACATTTATTTTCACCCCGATTTCGAATTTCCTCCAGGAAGATGGTTAGATAAGGCTTCTATAAAATATTTCACAAAATTAACAGCTACAGGCTCTTGTAAAAATTTAGCATTATCGTTTTATAAAATACATACTAATAATCAAGATGTAGTGGTTGTACCTCCCTTATTGCGCAAAGAAATTTTTGAAATGGAAACCCAACAAGATAATTTTTATTTAGTATATTTAGTAAACAATGGTTACTTTGAAGAAATTTTAGAATGGCACAAGGCAAATCCAAGTATGGAGTTGCATTGCTTTACCGACCAACCCGATAAACTTTATTTAAGTTATACCTTTGATAAAGATAAATTATTTATACACGCTATTAACGATACTTTGTTTTTAGAAATGATGAGCAAAGCAAGTGGCCTTGCTAGTAGTGCAGGTTTTGAAAGTGTTTGCGAAGCTATGTATTTGGGTAAACCCGTACTAATGGTTCCTATACATGGGCATTATGAACAATTTTGTAATTCACGCGATGCTGTAAAAGCTGGTGCAGGCGTATTTAACGATACGTTTAATTTAAGTAAACTTACCAATTTTATATCTACCAATAATAGTGAAAACAGATTATTTAAAAATTGGGTAGTGAATGCAAAAGATAGAATTTATAAAGAAATAATAAGCATATAATTATATGATAACAAAACACAAAGTATCATTTTTAAAAGTAGTAGTAATACTTTTAAATTTATTTAATGATTAATATTAATAAATAAAGCTGTATTTAAATTTATTATTTTAATTTAACACCTCTAAATATAGCTTTATGATAACAACGCCAACTATGCCTCGTAAACTTTTGTTTATTGTAAACCCAAATGCTGGAAAAAAAATATCCGAACATTTAATAGACACAATTCGTAAAGAATTTCCACAAAATGTGTATTATCAAATTGTAATCTGGAAAGATAAAAATCATTTTAAAGAAGTCTTAGATATTTTACACTCTCAAAACTATACTGATGTTGTAGCAGTAGGTGGTGATGGCACCGTTAATCAAGTTGCAAAAAGCATTGTAGGTACAGATATTGCTCTAGGAATTGTACCCGCTGGCTCGGGCAATGGCTTAGCACGTAGTCTTGGTTTATCTATGAAGGTAGAAGAAGTAATAAAACAAATTTATAATGGCAAAACCGTTACTATTGATAGTGGTACGGTAAACACTATTCCGTTTTTTTGCACCAGTGGCATTGGTTTTGATGCCCATATTGGAAATTTATTTGCTACTTCTGCTAAACGTGGATTGCAGAGTTATATAAAAATTACATTTACACAATTGTTTAAATACAGAGCAAAAAACTACACTTTAAAATTTAATGGCGAAGTATTAAAACGAAAAGCATTTTTAATAACTGTTGCTAATGCGGGGCAATATGGTAACGATTTTTATATTGCACCACAAGCTAATATGCAAGATGGTAAATTTCATATTGTTATTTTAAAACCCTTTAATCCGTTTAGTGTATTTGGTTTATTTATTAAAATAATACGCAACAAAGCACATTTAAGTAAGCATATAGAAACCTATACGGCTAATACACTATCCATTACACGTGATACAAAAGATACAATTCATTTTGATGGAGAGCCTGCCATTGCAGATGCCGAAGTGATATATAATTGCAAGCCACAATCGCTAAAAGTTATTGTAGGCAATACGTTTAAAGCTATTTAAAAAATAATTAAACTATAACAGCGTTAGGTTTAAATACATTTCTATAAACATAACTATCAAAAATATGCCTACGTGCAAAACGGGCAATATTTCCCGAATTAATTAATTTGTTGTAAGTATTTACATTTACACCAAAATATTCATATTTACTGCCATCAGTAAAAGTAATTTTTAATGTTTGGCCTTTATACAAATAGTCATCAATGGCAGCGGTGCTGGTTGTTAATTTATACTCTTCTATAGTAGAGGCATGGGTTTCAGGAGAGATACTTACTAAAAAATGATACGCCTCAATAATCGTTTTACTTTTAAGTTCGGCGTCGGCTTTTTGGGTTTCATCTACAAATTTATCTGGATGCCATTCTTTCATTAAACCTCGGTATATAAGTTTTAATTCAGCAAGTTCAGTTTCTTTACTAATATTAAATAATTTTCGGTATTCGGTAATGCGTTTCATTCGTTTTTTATTTATAGCTTGTAAAAATTACAACGGTCATAAAGATACAAATTTATTTGAAATCATTAGTTGTAAATCCTTTACTCATATTATGTGTTAGCCCTATTTATTTTAAATCCTTCAAAAAACCATCAATAAATTTCAGCGTATCTTTTACTAAAGTAGTAGAGTAGGTATTAATATTTATTTCTAAAATATTATCTACTTTAATTTTTTTTATGCCTTTGCAGTACTGTTTTTCTATTTTTTTTAGGTATTCGTTTGTAATTGTTTGCTCGTATGGTCTACCGCGCTTTTCTATATTTTGTTTTAAATTTTTAATATCAGTTGCTAAATGTATCACTACATCTGGCTTTGGTAGTTCATTTAAAATAGCGTTAAAATGTTTTTCGAAAAAAATAAAGTCGCGCTTACTTAAATTTATTTTAGCAAACCATAAACATTTATAAAAACTATAATCCGCAATTATTAGTTTATTATTTTTTTTAAAAGCATTTTTAATTTGGTTAAAACGACTAATTAAAAAACTATATTCTAGTGGGAAGCCAAATTGCTTGGCATCTTTATAAAACAAGGGCAATAACTCATTTTCTTCAAATTCTTCAGGTAAATAAATAGTATTTAATTGTTTTGCCAACGCCTTTGCTATGGTGCTTTTCCCCGAACCTATGTTCCCCTCAATGCAAATGTACTTTAGGTTATTTGTTTTTTGTTTGTTCATTTAATTTTTTTATGTTTTACTAATATAAACTTTTTTTAATAAATAATTCAAAAAAAATCTAATAATGCATTTTACTAATCTATAAAAATTATATATCTTTAATGCTTAAATTAAAAATCCCTACGTTGTAAGTAGGATTAACCTTATGATTAAAATTACATTACCCGATGGCTCTATTCGCGAATACGAAAAAGGAACCTCTTCTCATCAAATAGCCATTAGCATTAGCGAAGGCTTAGCACGTAACGTTTTAGCGGCAAAAGTAAACGGCGAAATTTGGGATTCTAACCGACCTATTAACAGCGATAGCCACTTACAATTATTAACCTGGAATGATACCGAAGGTAAACAAACCCTTTGGCACTCATCTGCCCACTTAATGGCCGAGGCCTTAGAAAGCCTTTACCCTGGTAGTAAATTTGCTATTGGGCCTGCTGTTGAAAATGGTTTTTATTATGATATTGATTTTGGTGATAAAGTGTTTTCGATTGATGAAGTTGAAAAAGTAGAAACCAAAATGATGGAGCTCGCTTCGCAAAAAAGTGAATTTATTCGTAAAGAAATTTCTAAACAAGATGCCATAAATTATTTTACTCAAAAAGCCGACCCTTATAAATTAGAATTAATTGATGGCTTGCAAGATGGCTCCATTACCTTTTACACACAAGGTAATTTTACCGATTTGTGCCGTGGGCCTCACATTCCAAATACTGGCTTTATAAAAGCGGTTAAGTTATTACGCGTGGCAGGTGCATATTGGCGTGGCGACGAAAAAAACAAGCAATTAACACGTATTTATGGTATTACGTTTCCAAAAGATAAAGAATTAAAAGAATATTTAACCCTTTTAGAAGAAGCTAAAAAACGCGACCACCGCAAGTTAGGTAAAGAATTAGAACTTTTTACTTTTAGCGAAAAAGTAGGCATGGGCTTACCTTTGTGGTTACCAAAAGGTGCCGCTTTGCGCGAACGTTTAATACAATTTATGCAAAAGGCACAATTAAAAGCAGGATATTTACCTGTTGCAACGCCACACATTGCATTAAAAGATTTATACGTTTGCTCTGGTCATTACGAAAAATATGGTGCAGATTCGTTTCAACCCATAAAAACACCTCGCGAAAACGAAGAGTTTTTTTTAAAGCCAATGAACTGCCCACATCATTGCGAAATTTACAAAGCATCGCCTAAATCCTATAAAGATTTACCTGTTCGTTATGCCGAGTTTGGAACCGTTTATCGTTACGAACAAGCTGGTGAATTGCACGGTTTAACGCGTGTACGTGGCTTTACACAAGATGATGCCCATTTATTTTGTAGGCCCGACCAAGTAAAAGAAGAATTTTTAAAAGTAATTGATTTAGTGTTGCACGTGTTTAATGCGTTAGATTTTAAAGAATACACTGCTCAAATTAGTTTACGCGACCCTGAAAATAAAAGTAAATACATTGGTAGCGATGAAAACTGGGCTTTGGCAGAGCAGGCTATTATTGATTCCGCTGCCGAAAAAGGTTTAAAAACAGTTACAGAGCTTGGAGAAGCCGCTTTTTACGGCCCTAAATTAGATTTTATGGTAAAAGATGCCTTAGGCCGTAAATGGCAATTAGGCACCATACAAGTAGATTACAATTTACCCGAGCGTTTTGAGCTAGAATACACAGGTAGCGACAATTTAAAACATCGCCCAGTAATGATACACCGTGCACCATTTGGCAGCTTAGAGCGCTTTATTGCCGTTTTAATTGAGCATTGTGCCGGTAATTTTCCATTATGGCTAACGCCCGATCAGTTTGCCATTTTACCAATAAGCGAAAAATATAATGATTACGCCCATAAAGTAAAAGAGTTATTGGCAGAACAAGATATACGCGGTTTTGTAGATGATAGAAACGAAAAAATTGGTAAAAAAATACGCGATAACGAAATTAAAAAAATACCATTTATGCTAATTGTAGGCGAAAAAGAAGAAGCCGAGCAAAAAATTGCCCTTCGCGAACATGGAAAAGGCGATAGTGGTGTATTTGGTATTGATGAATTTATTAAATTTGTAAATAATATAATTACAAACGATTTTAAAAAACAAATAACAACAGTATAAACTAAAAAAACGGAGGTCAACATCAACAATCAAAAAAAGCCCTATTTTGCGCCAAAACCAAATGTTAACAATGCTAACAAACCAGCAGTTGTAAAACCTGGCGAAAAACCTGTATTTAAACAACCACGCGGATTAAAAATTGGATTTAAACGCCCAGGTGTTAAAGAAGAATTACATAAAATAAACGATCGTATTTATGCTAAAACAGTACGTGTTGTTGGCGATGATATAGAAGCCGGTGTGTATTCAATTGCCGAAGCTTTAAAAATGGCAAAAGATTTAGAATTAGATTTAGTAGAAATTGCGCCAAATATTGACCCACCAGTTTGTAAAATTGTTGATTACGGTAAGTTTTTATATGAACAAAAAAAGAAAGCTAAGGAAGTAAAAGCCAAAGCCAGTAAAATTGTAATTAAAGATATTCGTTTTGGTCCACATACTGATGACCACGATTTTAATTTTAAAAAGAACCACGCCATTAAATTTTTACAAGAAGGTTGTAAAGTAAAAGCCTTTGTGTTTTTTAGAGGACGTGAGATTGTATTTAAAGAACAAGGCGAAATTTTATTATTGCGCTTTGCTAATGAGTTAGAAGAATGGGGAAAAGCCGAACAATTACCAGTATTAGAAGGTAAACGTATGCAAATGGTTTTAGGGCCTCGTAAAAAATAAAATTACATTTTAAATTTTTAAAAAGCGTATTAATTTTTTAATACGCTTTTTTATTTTTAGTAATACAAACAATAGTTAATGCTTTATTAATATTAATGATTACCCCTTGGCTGGAAATTATAAAATATAGCCTTCAACGAGGATTAGTTTATCCTTTTGCGTATTTACATATTACTTAATTTAAGCTAACCTAAATCCATTTTTAAGTTACTTTTTAAAGCCTTTGTCTAAAACACTGTAACCTTTATAACCTTTTCAATTTGTAAACGTATAATAATATATTAAAAACAATTATACTCTAAACCCTAATAAATACAACACTTTTAAAAGGGCTGGTAAAACAAAAATTAATTAAATATTTTTTTAACAACTAAAACAAAATAAACAATGAAAACACTTACCTATTTAAAATCTCCGCGCCATGAAAACAAAAATTTACTTAATCGCCGTGTTTGGCATAGTTATTCAAGCAATAACTTACGCTCAAACCAACAACAGTATTGCTATTGATAATACTGCACCTTTTAACCAATCGTTTTGGAATTCTTATTCCGAAAAGCTGCATTTAAACCCTCTCGAAAAAAAAGAATTTATTTCTTCGCAGCAAATGTGCCACTCGCACACACATCACAGCACAAACACAAATTTAAAACCAATTGCTTTCAATCAAAACTCAACACTTGCGGGTGGATGTATTAATATTGATTTCGAAAATGGCAATTACAATGGCTGGATACCTACTTCAGGCTTTCATCCATTATTTAATCCAATAGGTTGCTGCCTTACACCTGGTGGGCAACAAACCATATTGTCGGGCACGGCAGTAGATGCCTTGGGTGGATTTCCAGTGGTTTCGCCTGGTGGAAATTTCTCTTTACGTTTAGGTAATAATATTAACGGCGGTGAGGCGGATAGAATTGAACAAACCTTTTTAGTAAGCGCAACTAATGCCAATTTTACATATAAATATGCTGTAGTTTTTCAAGACCCAGGGCATACAGCAAGCCAACAACCAGCATTTACTGTAGAAATGCTAGATACTAACGGTTTACAAATACCTTGTACATTTTATAATGTTGCAGCTGGTGGTAATATTCCAGGATTTTTTAACTCACCAAATACTGCAGGCGTTATTTACAAACCTTGGACAAATGTTGTAGTAGATTTAACAAATTATATTGGACAAAATGTTACCATTCGTTTTACAACCTACGATTGTGCTTTGGGTGGGCATTTTGGCTATGCTTATATTGACGGTATTTGTGCAGCATTTGTAAGAGGTAGTAGCGATACAGTTTGCATAGGAGCAACTAAAAATTATTGTGCACCAAATGGTTTTGGCACTTATGTTTGGAATGGCCCAGGCATTATAAACAATACAAATCAATGTATTAATAGCACTGCGGTAGGCATTTATACTTGCCAAACAACTTTGGTTACGGGCTGTGTAGGGCCTGAGTTTACTTATACATTAAATAATTATCCAAATCCTATAGTTTCATTTAATATAGCTGCTGCAAGTGCCTGTGCGCAGCAATATACTTTCACTAACACATCAAGTATTAGTAGCGGTGTAATTACTAGTTATAACTGGAATTTTGGAGCATTAACAAGTACTCAAACCAACCCAATTATTAATTTTGCCAGTACTGGTAATTATTCCATAAGCTTAATTGCTATGTCTAGTAAAGGTTGTAGTAATACTGCTGTTCAAAACATCGCTATTTATCCTTATCCAACAGTAAATTTTAGTACAAATAATACCTGCTTAAATTCGGCTGTAAATTTTACAAATAATAGTAGTATTTCAAATGGCGTTATTACAAATTATTATTGGAATTTTGGCACCAGTAATACTTCAACCCAAACAAATCCCTCTTTTAATTATTCTACAGCTGGAACATATAATGTTACCCTATCAGCAACAAGTAATCAGGGTTGTATAGCCTCTACAACAAATAGTGTAACATTATTTCCATTACCCGTATTAAATTTTAATGCTGCCCCTGTGTGTTATGGTATTGCTACTGCCTTTAATAATTTAAGCACTATAAGTAGTGGCAACATTACTAATTGGATTTGGGATTTTGATAATAATGGGATTCCAAATAGTAATGCCCAAGCCCCTACTTTTATATATCCAAGTGCAGGCAATTATATTGTAAACCTACAAGCTGTTAGTAATAATAATTGTATAAGTAACGCAACATTAAACGTTATTGTAAACGCAAATCCAACAGCTTCGTTTACAGCAAATAATACTTGTTTTGGAGGTACATCCACATTTACAAGCCAAAGCACAATTGTAACCGGTAATAGTTTAACAAATTATAATTGGAATTTTGGAAACTCAGTTCAATCTACTCAAACTAATCCTCAATTAAATTATTCTGCGCCAGGTAACTATACAGTACAATTAACGGCAGTTTCTAACTTTAATTGCAGTAATACATTTAGTACAACAGTAAACGTATATTATTTACCAAACGTAAATTTTAGTTCAAACATGGCATGTGTAAACCAGGCCACTCAATATAATAACACTACAATTATAAATAGCGGTACGATTACAAAATGGCGTTGGGACTTTGAAAACGATGGTATTTGGGATGATACAATAAGCGTAAACCCTAGTAAAGTATATCCAACAAGTGGTGTTTTTAATTGCAAGTTGCAAGCCGTTAGTAATTATCAATGTACTTCTACAAAAATAAATACAGCAATTGTACATGCTAACCCAATTGCAAATTTCTCAGCAAAATCAAGTTGTTTGGGTGATGTAACCGCTTTTACAAATTTATCAATTAGTAGCGATGGTGCTATAAGTAGTAATCAATGGGATTTTAATGGCGATGGAATTATTGATAACTTAATTGCTAGCCCTAGTTTAACATATACTTCAAATGGCGTTTATTTAGTTAAATTAGAAGTACAAACACAATACGGTTGCAGTAATGTAAAATCAAAAGCAATATATGTTAACCCAAAACCACAAGCTATATTTACAGCACAAAACAAAATAGGTTGCCCAAGCTTATGTGTTAATTTTAATAATAATTCAACTATTGCAACGGGTAATATTGTTACTTATCAATGGCAATTTGGCGATGGTAGTTTACCTAATTATATCAAAAACCCAACGCATTGCTATAATACAGGTAATTATAATGTTACTTTAAAATTAGTAAGCGATAGTGGTTGTATAACTACTTTAACTCAACCTAATTTTGTAGTTGTTCATCCGTTACCAATTGCAAGTTTTAAAGTAGAACCTGATGAGGTTGACGAAAACGAGCCTATTATTTCAGTAACTTCTATTGCCACTGGTGCAGCGGCTACAAGTTACTTTATTAATGATGGTAGTAGCTTTGGCACTCCAAATTTTAACCATACCTTAACTAATATTGATAAAGCTACCCCTATAATTTTTCAGGTTGTAAAAAACCAATTTGGTTGTGCCGATACTACTTCGGCCATCATAAAAATTAAACCTTCGTTTGTGGTATATATACCAAATACGTTTACGCCAAATGGCGATGGCGTTAACGATGGTTTTTCAGCAAAAGGTGTTGGTATTGCCAAGTTTAATATAAAAATTTACGATCGTTGGGGGCACTTATTATTTGAAACAAATGATATTGATACCGAATGGGATGGAAATACCAAAGGAAGTAGTGAACCTATTAAACAAGATGTATACGTTTGGAAAGCTGAAGTGGTTGATGTGTTTCATAAAAACCATGAGTTAGTAGGGCATGTAGCTTTAATAAAATAAAATTTTTGTTAAAAATTTAAAACAATAAAAAAAGGAAACTCATTTGTTTCCTTTTTTTATTTCATTTATTTTTCGTTAATTTAAAGATTATAAATACAAATTATGGCAAAAACTAAAGAGGTAAATCAAAAAAAAATAAAATCAATATTAAATCAAAATTCAACAAAATTTTTATACGAGTATTTAAATAATACATCGCCCACAGGCTTTGAAAGTAGCGGCCAAAAAATTTGGCTTAATTACCTAAAACCATACATAGATGAGCATTTTGTAGATACCTATGGAACGGCAGTAGGTGTTATTAACCCTTCTGCACCATATAAGGTAGTTATTGAAGCCCATGCCGATGAAATTAGTTGGTTTGTGCATTATATTACAAAAGAAGGTTTTATTTATGTGTGTCGCAACGGTGGAAGCGATCATCAAATTGCACCTTCAAAACGAGTTAATATTCATACTGACAAAGGTATTGTAAAAGGTGTATTTGGTTGGCCAGCTATTCATGTGCGCGAACCTGGTAAAGAAGAAACACCTACTTTAAAAAACATTTTTTTAGATTTAGGATGTAAATCTGATAAAGAAGTTGCCGAATTAGGTGTACACGTTGGTTGCGTAATTACTTACGAAGATGAGTTAATGGAATTAAACAACCGTTATTATACAGGTCGTGCTTTAGATAATCGCGTGGGTGGATTTATGATTGCTGAAGTAGCACGTTTATTAAAAGAAAATAAAGATAAATTACCATTTGGTTTATACATTGTAAACTCCGTGCAGGAAGAAGTAGGTTTAAATGGCGCAACGATGATTGCTCGTAAAATTAAACCAAACGTAGCTATTGTTACCGATGTTTGCCACGATACCAATACGCCCATGATGAATAAAATAACAAGTGGCGATTTAAGTTGTGGTAAAGGACCAGTATTAAGTTATGCCCCAGCCGTACAAAATAATTTATTAAAATTAATTATTGATGCGGCTACAAAAAATAAAATACCATTTCAGCGCTTGGCAGCAGCACGAAGTACAGGCACTGATACAGATGCCTTTGCGTATAGTACCGATGGTATTGCCTCAGCTTTAATTAGTTTACCTTTAAGGTATATGCACACCACAGTTGAAAGTGTAAATAAACAAGATGTAGAAGAGGTTATAAAATTAATTTACGCATCGTTAAAACAAATAAAAAATAATCACGATTTTAGATACATTAAGTAAATGATTACAGATTAAAAATAAAAATCGTCAATCAAAAATCTTCAATCAAAAATAATATGGCTGTACTCGGTTCAATAATAAAAAGTGCTATAAACATTACGTCACGTATACCCGTTCGTAAAAACGTGTATAAGCAACAAATTAAGCAACTTCAAAAATTATTAACCAAAGCACAATTTACAGCTTTTGGCACTAAGTATGGCTTTAATCAAATTTTAGTACAAGAAGATCCTATAAAATTATTTCAACAAAATGTACCTATTTACGATTATCAAAGTATTTTTGATGCATGGTGGCATAGGGCATTAAAAGGCGAGCGCGATGTATGTTGGCCCGGAAAAATAAATTATTTTGCTTTAAGTTCGGGCACATCCGAAGCAGCTAGCAAACATATTCCTGTTACAAAAGATCTTTTAAAATCCATTCAAAAAGGCACTTTAAAACAAGTACTATCAACCAAACATTTTAATTTTACAAAAGAACAATATGAAACTGAAATTTTATTTGTTGGCGGTAGCACTAATTTAAATTTTAATGGTACTTATTTTAGTGGAGATTTAAGTGGCATTACTACTGGTACACAGCCACGCTGGTTTCAAAGTTTTACATTACCTGGCCCTGATATTAGGGGTTTAACAAATTGGGAAAACAAATTACAAGAAATTGTAGATAATGCAAAATCATGGAATGTTGGTTTTATTTGTGGTGTACCCGCGTGGATACAAATTGTGTTTGAACGTATTATTAAAAAATACAACGTAAAAACCATACACGATGTATGGCCAAATTTAGCAGTATATGTGCATGGTGGCGTTGCTATTCACCCATACAAGCAAAGTATAGATGGTTTGTGTGGCAAGCCAATTATTTATTTAGATACCTACATGGCAAGCGAAGGTTTTTTTGCCTATCAAGAACGACCAAATGCACAACAGGCAATGAAATTAATGACCGACAATAAATTGTTTTTTGAGTTTGTACCCTTTAACGTAGAAAATTTTGATGCAGATGGAAATATAAAACCAAATGCAAAAGCACTTATAATAAATGAAGTTGAGGTAAGTAAAGAATATGCCATGCTTGTTACTAATAGTGCTGGAGCTTGGCGTTACTTAGTGGGCGATACTATAAAGTTTACAAATTTAAAACGTTGCGAAATTATTATTACAGGACGTACCAAACATTTTTTAAGTTTATGTGGAGAGCATTTAAGTGTTGATAATATGAATCAAGCTGTTAAACTTGCCTCGGTAGATTTAGGAATAAATATTAATGAATTTTGCGTGGTTGGCAAACCCTATCAAGGTCTTTTTGCACACCATTGGTTTGTTGGTACTGATAAACTAATTGATTCTGAAATTATTAAACAAAAAATAGATTCACATTTAAAGATATTAAATGATGATTACGCTGTTGAGCGTAAACATGCCATAAAAGAAGTAATTGTAACGGTATTACCCAATCAATTATTTGTTGATTTTTTAGCAAGTAAAAATAAATTAGGTGGGCAAAGTAAATTTCCGCGGGTATTAAAAGGCAAACATTTAAACGAGTGGTTGGCCTTTCTAGAAACTAAAAACATAAACATTACTTGATTTTAAGTTTAATATATCAAACAATTTTAATTGTACTTTTCCTTACTTTTTCGTTTGGTCCAGCATTTTTTGCACTTATAAATACTGGTATTAAGCATGGGTATCGTACGGGCTCATTATTGGCTATTGGTGTTGTTTTAAGCGACTTTTTTTTATGCATTTTAATCATATTTTTAGTGCATTTTGGCGCTACTAATTTAATACAAGACGAAAAAAATCAACGCTTTATGGGGATTTTAGCAGGTATTTTATTAATTATTTTTGGCGCCTTATATTTTAGAAAGCCTTTAGCGAAAAATGAAGGCGAAACGATTGAAATAAAAATACCATCTACAAAAACCATGTTATTAAAAGGCTTTTTTTTAAACATGTTAAATCCTGCCGTTTGGATTTTATGGTTAGGAAATGTAACTGCAGTAAGTAAAACCTTAGATTATTCTGTAATTAAAATGGTAATTTATTTTAGTATTACTTTAGGCTTAGTATTGTTAGTTGAATTAGGAAAAATATCGGCTTCTACAAAATTAAAACAATTTTTAACCGATAAAATAATGCTTTTAATTAACCGAATAACTGGTGCTTTATTAATTATTTTTGGTTTAGTACTTATTTATAATCATTATTTTGAATAAATAATATGACAGAGCAAGAGCTTGTAACTTTGCGAAAAACACTTGAAGAAACAACTACTCTCCCGAGTGTATATATGTACAAATTCATCGTTCAAAGCGATAATAGAAAAATTGCATTAATTGAAAATTTATTTGAAACCGATGCTGATATTCATATTAAAGAAAGTGGAAACGGAAAATATACAAGTATTACCGCTAAAGTAGTAGTAGTAAGCGTTGATGAAATTATTGAGGTGTATAAAAAAGTTTCTGAAATTGAAGGTGTAATATTTTTGTAAATTGTTTGGAATGCAAAGTACCTTAACATCTTCAATACTAAGCGTAAAAATAAACCATTTTGGCGCTGAAATTTGTAGCATTAAAAATAAACAACAAACCGAATTTATTTGGCAAGCTGATGAAGAATGGAAAAGGCACGCACCTGTTTTGTTTCCAATAGTTGGTAAATTAAAAAATGATATTTATAGTTTTAATACTACAAACTATAAATTAACCCAACATGGTTTTGCAAGAGATTATATTTTTAAATTAATTTCATCAAGCCAAAATACCTGTACCTTTGAATTAAAGTCCAGTCCTGAATCAAAAATAAATTATCCCTTTGATTTTATTTTTCAAATACAGTATAAATTAATTGAAAATAAATTAACTGTTAGCTACTTAGTAATTAATCCTTCAAATTCTTTACTATACTTTAGTATTGGCGCACACCCTGCATTTAGCTGCCAACTTAATGGTAACGATACTTTAAACGATTATTATTTAAAATTTGAAACATCAGATTTTGTACTTGCACAATTAAACAATGGTTTACGAACAAACCATAAATCAAAATTAAATGTTCCTAAAAATAAATTAGTCCTCTCAACAGATTGGTTTGATAATGATGCGTTAGTTTTTGAAAATTCGCAAATAAATAAAATAAGTTTATGTTCACTTATTGGTAATCAAAAAATAACAATGGATTGTAACAACTGGCCTTACTTTGGTATTTGGGCAAAAAAACAATGCCATAAATTTATTTGTTTAGAGCCTTGGTATGGTATTGCAGACAATGAAAATACAAATACTAATCTTAAAACCAAAGATGGTATTTTAACTTTAAATGGCTTAAGTACATTTAATTGTAGCTATGCTATTACCATAAACTAAATTACTTTGTTATTATTATTCAATCACAATTTTTTTACTATAAACTTCAAAATTATAATACAATTTATAAATATAAATTCCCGTTGTAAGGTTTAATATATCTATTTGTTTTTGATTGTAATGTAATTGAGTTGTAAATACTTTTTGCCCTGTAAGTGTATATATTTCAAAGGTACTGTTTGCAAATTCTACATCTTGTAAATAAATTAGTTTATTATAAGCATAAATTTTTGGTATGTTTTGATTCGTATTATTATAAATGCTTGTTACAGCGCCACAATTAACAGCTACAGTTGGTATAATGTTGCTAATTGGCGACGATTGTGTATAGCTTGATGCTGTTATTACATTACTTGTAAATGTTGTAGGCGCAATATTGTAACTATAATTTGCAATATTTACACTAAAATTAGTAACACAATTGCTTGCAAACGTAGTGGCTTCTTTTGTAAAATATTGGTTGGTATTTCCCATGCCATACGCCGAATTTATATTGCTTTTGTTTGATAGTGTATAGATATAATTATTTTTTTCGAAAATAGAAGCGCCAAAATTACTATAAGCTCCGTTTAAGCCATTGTAATAATCTAAATTAAAGTTTGATAGCGAATCATATTTGTTAAGTATTTGTGGATAAACAATAGATTTTGTAACGCTTAGTAAAGTATCTAATTGTAAAATAGATAAGGGTACAGATGTATATGTTCTAGGTCCATAACCCGTTACATAAAAATTATTATTAATGGTACTTTTAATAACATCTTCAAAAATAAAATTTGTAAAATATTGTGTTTGAAATGTGGCTGTTAAATTTAAATTAGTTTTTGTTACTACTAATTTAGCGGCTGAATCTTGCCCAAATAAATATAAACTTGCGTTTTTAATAATCATTTTTTTAACTTCTATATTTTTAAAAGCAGCATTGGTTGGCGTAAAATATTTAGATGAGTTTAAAGTGCCTAAATTATCGTTACTTATGTTCAATAAAAAAGTGGTGTAGCCATTACTTATTACTCTTCCCGAAATAAATAAGCTATTGTTTACAGCATTTTCAACAATACTTGTGGCGGTACATGGTGTGGTATTGGTAAATGTTTTACTATAAATTAAATTACCAGTTGTAGCGTTAATACGCACCACTAGTGCCTGTATGTTTGAGTAGGTATTGCCACTGTAATTAGCCGAAGCACCTACTAACACTAAATCGCCGTTTTGTGCAATTAAGCCATCGTTAAAGTACCAATTATTATTTGGTATAGCTGTGGTATAAGTACTAATATATTTAAGTGCAAGGTTTGTATCTAAAACCGTTAATTGATTTTTGCAGATATAATATAATCTATTATTACCAACAATGAGTTTACTTGGCGAAGCGGAAGTTGATGCACTATCTTCTTTCCAAAAAACTACGTTGCCATTTAGGTTTGTTTTTTTAATATTAAATGCAGCAAAGCCCGTTTGCCAACCTGTAAATGTATTGTAAATGCTATTATTTAAAATTACAGCACTGCTGTGGGTTTCGTTCCAATGCGAGTTGGCATAGGGTATATTGTTGTGCCCTATTACAAAATTTTGACTTTTTAATACAACACTAAATAGCGTTGTTAATGCAATAACAGTTACTTTTAATTTCATAAAATTTGTATTTTAATTTTACTAAAATACAATACAAAAGTAATACCCTAAATTTATTTTATTATTTGTTTTACTCAATTATTAGTTCAAAAGGCATACGTGTTTGTACTCCTTTTACCTGTATAACGGTTTGCAGCTGTTTTAAAAATGGGTAAGTAAAACCTAAGTTTCGTTGTATAATACGCGTTTCAGCATCTTTTTCTACCTTTCCAAGCCATTTATCTAAAGGATTAGTTCGTTTTGGTAATTCGGTTAATTTATAGTTTTTTAAATTTGCTTTTTTTGCAGCGTAAGCAATAGCGTCGTTTAAGCCCCCTAACTCATCTACTAAATTAATTTTTAAGGCATCGGCACCACTCCAAACGCGCCCTTGTCCAATACTATCTACACTACTTTGTGGCATGTTTCTTCCTTCGGCAACACGTTTAGTAAACACATCATACACTTTTTCAACACTAGTTTGTATGTAATTATACTCCTCTTTACTCACTGGTCGTAGCGTACTGCCTACATCGCTGTGTTTGTTTGTATTTACGGTATCTATGGTAATTCCTAATTTATCTTGTAATGCTTTTTGTAAATTAGGTATCAATCCAAACACACCTATCGATCCTGTAATGGTATTGGGTTGTGCAAAAATTCTATCAGCAGCACAGCTAATATAATAGCCACCACTTGCGGCTAAATTACCCATACTTACTATGGTTGGTTTTGCTTTTTTAGCCAATGCTACTTCGCGCCAAATTACGTCGCTAGCAAGGGCACTGCCTCCTGGAGAATTTACGCGCAACACAATAGCTTTAATTTTATCATCTAATCGAGCATCTTTAATGGCTTGCGCAAGTTGGTCGCTACCAATTTTATCATCGCCACCTTCGCCACTCTCAATACTGCCCTCGGCATATATTACGGCTATTTTATCTGTAGTAGTAATAACATCTTTTTTGGATTTAAAATCATATTTATCAAATAAAATAAAATTAAGTTTTTCTTTTTCAGTAATACCAGTTTTCTTTTTTAATTCAGATAGTACTTCATCTTCATAAACAGTTGCATCTATTAGTTTTGCGGCCAAAGCATCTTCGGGGAATTGAATGGTTAAATTATTTGCTAAAGCGTTTAAATCGTTAGTGGTAATAGTTCTACTTTCGCTAATGCCAGTTATCATGGAGTTCCAAATACTATTTAAAAATGTTTCAGATTGTAAACGATTGGCTTCGCTCATTTTATCAGCAATAAAAGGCTCTACAGCGCTTTTAAATTTACCATGCCTAAATACTTGCATATCTAAGCCTAATTTATCAAAAGCATTTTTATAAAACATAAGGCTCATGCTTAAACCCTTCCATTCCATTGCTCCTTGCGGGTTTAAAAATATTTTTGTAGCCGTGCTAGCTAAGTAATATTCTTTTTGTCCGTACGCTTCGGCATAGGCGTAAATAAATTTACCCGATTTTTTAAAATTTAATAAAGCATTTCTAAACTCTTCAATAGCAGCGTATCCACCATCAATATCTTTACAATACAAATAAATACCTTTTATTTTTTCGTCTAAAGTGGCATTATTAATTTTCTTTAAAATACTGTTTAAGCCCATTCCCTCGTTGCCTGCTCCAATAGGCACAAGACTTCTAAGTTCTGCTAATGGGTCTTCCTTTTCTCTGTCAATAATTGTACCATTTAGTACTATTTTTAAAATTGAGTTTGGTTTTGTAATAGTAACGGCATCTTGCTTAAACGTGCTGCCAATACTTGCGGTTACAGCACCTATTATAATTAATACAGCCAAAATAGTTGCTATTACTATTCCTATAATCGATCCAAAAAATGCTCCAAAAAATTGTTTCATGAAATTTTAGTTTGTATAATGTAAGTTGTGAATTTAGTTAAATTCTAACATATCTTTACAAACTTTATTATGAATATAGTTTTTTTATGTTTAGGTGGAAATATAGGTAACCGAGAAGTCAATCTTAGTTCAGCTATCGCTAAAATTACGCAGTTGTGTGGTAAAATTTTGGCTCAGTCTTCAATATACCAAACGGAGGCTTGGGGCAGTTCTTCACAATTAAAATACTTAAATCAAGTAATACAAATACAAACAGCCTATTCGCCTGAGCAGCTTTTAAAAACATTACTATTAATAGAAAAAAGCCTTGGTAGAGAGCGAATTAGCAATCAAAATGCCGATAGAACAATAGATATTGACATATTGTTTTTTAACGATGAAATAATTGAAACCAATAGCTTACAAATACCTCACCCACGTTTACACCTTCGTAATTTTGTTTTACAGCCTTTAAAAAGTATAAATGAAGATTTTTTTCACCCAAAATTAAAAAAAACAATAAAAGAACTCACTCTACAATGCACTGATAGCCTAAAAGTAACTTTATTTTAAAAAAATAGTATATTTTTTTATTTTTTTTGTTGTTTGTAAATAAATAATTAGTATTTTTGTCGCCCGTTAAAAGGGAAAGAATAGAGGGATTAAAAATTTATTTTAAAAAAGATTAAAATAAATTTGGATAGTTAAAAAAGAGTTTATACTTTTGCCCCCCCTAAACGAATAGA
>JANYEQ010000076.1 GCA_025363015.1 Bacteroidota bacterium | reverse complement strand
TTTTGTCCACACTATTTTACCATCAGCAATGTCATCAAATTCTTCTTCAACTTTTGCAGTAAAATTAAAATCTAAAATATCAGGAAAATATTGTAATAAAAAATCGTTAACCACCATGCCTATATCGGTAGGAAATAATTTAGATTTTTCGGCACCGGTATTTTCGGTTTTAATTTCTTTATCAATTTTTGTGCCGTTAAATGTTAAATTTACATACTGGCGAGGCGTTCCTTCTCTATCTGTTTTTTCAACATAATTACGTTTTTGCACCGTACTAATTGTTGGTGCATAGGTACTAGGGCGACCAATGCCTAACTCCTCTAATTTTTTTACCAAACTTGCCTCAGTGTATCGGGCTGGGTGATGCGTAAAACGTTGTGTGGCGGTACTTTCTTTTAATTCTAACTTGTCGCCTTGTGTCATTGGAGGGAGCATCGATGAATTTTCCTCATCTGCAGATTCTTCGTCTGTACTTTCCATATATACTTTTAAGAAGCCGTCGAATTTTAATACTTCACCTTGGGCAATGTATAATTCTGATGTGGTGCTAATACCCACTTTTGCAGTTGTTTTTTCTAACTCTGCATCTGCCATTTGGCTACTAATGGTGCGTTTCCAAATTAATTCGTACAAACGTTGTTCATTACGTTCGCCATCAACAGATTGCACATTAATATACGTTGGGCGAATGGCCTCGTGAGCCTCTTGCGCGCCTTTACTTTTGGTTTTATATTGGCGTGGAGAATGATATTTTACTCCATAATTACCTGTAATAGCTTCTTTGGCTTGGTTCATGGCCGTTTCTGATAAATTTACACTATCCGTACGCATATAGGTAATTTTACCGGCTTCGTACAACCGTTGTGCTACTTGCATGGTTTGTGCCACACTAAAACCTAGTTTACGAGCTGCCTCTTGTTGCAAGGTAGATGTTGTAAAAGGAGCTGAGGGACTGCGTTTTGCAGGTTTGGTTTCTAAACTTGTAATAGTATAAATGGCTCCTTTGCATTTTTCTAAAAAGGCTTGTGCTTCGGCTTCGGTTTTAAAACGGTTATCTAACTCCGCTTTTAAAATGGCTTTGCCCACATAAAATAAGGCACTTACTTTGTAAGCGGATGTTGATGTGAAATTTTGAATTTCACGCTCACGCTCCACAATTAATCGCACAGCAACCGATTGTACACGGCCTGCTGATAAACTCGGGCGGATTTTTCGCCATAAAATTGGGCTTAATTCAAAACCCACTAATCTATCTAAAATACGGCGCGCTTGTTGTGCATTTACTAAATTAATATCAATTTCACGAGGATTGGCAATAGCTTTTTGTATGGCGGGTTTTGTAATTTCGTGAAAAACAATGCGTTTAGTTTTGTTTTTATCTAAACCTAAAGTTTCAAATAAATGCCAGCTAATGGCTTCTCCCTCGCGGTCTTCATCGGAAGCTAACCAAACCATATCAGCACTTTTACTTAATTTGCGTAATTCGGCTATTACTCGTTCTTTATCAGGTTGTACTTCGTAAGTTGGGGTAAAATTATTTTCAATATCAATTCCAAATCCTTTTTTGGCAAGGTCGCGCACGTGTCCAAAACTTGATTTTACAGTAAAATCTTTCCCTAAAAAACCCTCAATAGTTTTGGCTTTTGCTGGGCTCTCCACAATCACTAAATTTTTACTCATTATATATATGTATAGGTATTAAAAAATTAAAAAACGCATTTAAAAATTGTTGCAAAGGAAAAAAAATTAATCCAAATAAACCTAATTTTATTTTTCGGGCTAAATAGTTAAGTTTAAATGCTTGTTTTTTAAATAGTTATGATTTATCTCTAAATTTTATCCTGAGCTAAAATTTGATAATTGGTTAGGTTTTGGTTAATTTCATAGGCATAAACAAGGTATTTTTGTTTTAGTTTATTACCTGCTAATTTCCCAAAATAATCTAATTCTTTAAAATAATCGGTATTTATAGTTTTAGAGGCTTTAATTTCAAAAGCATCCCAACCATTTTCTTCAAAAGATAGTAAATCAACTTCGTGTCCTTGCGAATCTCGCCAAAACCAATAATTTGTTGCTAAACCAAAATGGTGGTTGCGTTTTATATATTCGCCAATAATTATGTTTTCAAATAATGCACCTTTAAAACGATGTGTGCTCAGTTTATTTCTCAGGATACTTTTCTAATAACACCATTAACCTTTCTCTACCAGTAGGTGTTAATTGTCCGCCAATCTCAAGCTTTGTTAATTTAAGTAAAAATGCGTCAAAATGTCATAATTATATCTTACCTTTGCCCACTATTAAAGGCATAGATGGAAAACAAAATAATAGACGAAAGTAAACAAGGTGAAGTTTTGGTAATGGATGTTTTGACAAGCTCAGCATCTAAAAATGGTAAAAAATTGTTTTTAGAAAGTTACGGTTGTCAAATGAATTTTGCTGATAGCGAAATTGTAGCCTCAATTTTAATGAAAGAGGGATTTAGCACTACTTCAAATGCCGAAGAAGCCGATCTTATTTTTATGAATACCTGCGCTATAAGGGATAATGCCGAAAATAGGGTTAGACAACGATTACAAGACTATAAAAAAATTAAAAGATCTAAACCCGAACTATTAATTGGCGTTTTAGGCTGTATGGCCGAGCGTTTAAAATCACAACTATTAGAAGAAGAAAAATTAGTAGATATTGTTGTAGGCCCTGATGCTTACCGCGATTTACCCAATTTAATTACCCAAGCCGAAACCGGACAACAGGCAATAAACGTTATTTTAAGTAAAGAAGAAACGTATGCAGATATTGCGCCTGTGCGTTTAGATAAAAATGGGGTAAGTGCCTTTGTAAGCATTATGCGTGGCTGCGATAATATGTGCAGTTTTTGTGTAGTGCCCTTTACAAGAGGCAGAGAACGTAGCCGCGACCCAAAAAGTATTGTAAAAGAATGCCAAGATGCTTTTGAAGCAGGCTATAGAGAAGTTACTCTGTTGGGGCAAAATGTAGATAGTTATTTATACAGTGGTGGTGGATTAAAAAAAGAAATTTTAACAGACGAACAAAAAGCCAATAGCGTAAACTTTGCCCAATTAATGAAAATGGTGGCCTTGATTAATACCGATTTGCGTGTGCGTTTTTCTACGTCTCATCCAAAAGATATGACGGATGACGTTATTGAAGTAATGGCTAAGTACGAAAATATTTGTAATAATATTCATTTACCAGTACAAAGCGGAAGCAGTAAAGTATTGGAAATGATGAACCGTGGCTATACCCGCGAATGGTATTTAGATAGAATAGCAGCCATTAGACGAATTATTCCAGGTTGCGGCATTAGTACAGATACCATTTCAGGTTTTTGTGGTGAAACAGAAGAAGATCACCAAGAAACCATTAGCCTAATGAACCAGGTAAAATACGATTTTGCATTTATGTTTATGTACAGCGAACGCCCTAAAACATTGGCAGAACGTAAATATAAAGACGATGTACCAGAAGTTATTAAACAAAAACGATTAGCCGAAATTGTTGCTTTGCAGCGCCAACATAGCGAATACCATACGCGTAAACAAGTTGGTAATATTACCAAAGTTTTAATAGAAGGTTTTTCGAAAAAATCAGAAGAAATGTTAATGGGGCGTAATTCACAAAACTCGGTAGTTGTTTTTCCTAAAGGAAATTATAAGCGAGGAGAGTATGTAAATGTGTTGGTTACATCTTCAACATCATCAACTTTAATAGGGGAAGTAGTTTAATTAAAATTAATATAAAATGATCCATCAATCAAAAACATTATCGAATGTGCAATTAGAATTGCTAAAAATATTTTCTGTAGATATTTCGGATGAAGATTTACACGATTTAAAATCTGTATTAACGGAATTTTATTCAAAAAAAGCAATTGCATTGGCAAATAAAGCTTGGGATGAGAATAATTTATCAAACGAAAAAATGGATGAGCTGTTAAATTCAGATGAGCAATAAATTAAAAATAGTAATAGATACAAACGTTTTATTAGTTTCAATTTCCGATAAATCAAAATATCATTGGATTTTTAAATTAATAATAGAAAATAAAATAAATGTATTTATTACTAACGAGATTTTATCGGAATACGAAGAAATAATTACTAAACATTTAGGTATTGAAACTGCAAAGGCTGTAATAATTTTATTATTAGAATTAGAAAATGTAAGTCAGTCAATTGTTTATTATAAATATAATTTTATTATAATAGACCCTGATGATAATAAAATTGTAGATTGTTATTTAGCTTCAAATTGCGATTATATAATTACTAACGACAAACACTTTAATATTTTAAAAGAAATAAATTTTCCAAAAATTAATTGCCTAAACATAACAGAATTTAATACACTAATAAACGATAATAATAAATAATTTGCAACACAGGTCTTGCTTCGTCAAGTCTTGTTTAGTACCTCAATAAAAAATGACGATTCAAGAATTAAAACAAAAATTTGGCATAATTGGAAATGATACGCTGTTAGATAGAGCCGTAGACATTGCCCGCCAAGTTGCACCTACCGATTTAAACGTTGTAATTAATGGCGAAAGCGGAACCGGTAAAGAAGTTTTTCCACAAATAATTCACCAAAATAGTGCACGCAAACACGGGCCGTACATTGCTGTAAATTGTGGTGCTATACCCGAAGGAACAATTGATAGCGAATTATTTGGACACGAAAAAGGAGCATTTACAGGAGCTACCGAAGCTCGCAAAGGATATTTTGAAGTAGCCAATGGCGGAACTATTTTTTTAGATGAAGTAGGGGAGTTACCACTTGCCACCCAAGCCCGCTTATTGCGAGTGCTAGAGAGCGGCGAATACATTAAAGTAGGGAGCAGTAAAGTTTTAAAAACTGACGTGAGAGTTGTAGCTGCTACTAATATTAATTTTTATCAAGCCTTAGAAAAAGAAAAATTTAGACCCGATTTATATTACCGTTTAAATACAGTGCCAGTTTATTTACCACCCTTGCGCGAACGTAAAGAAGACATACATTTATTGTTTCGCAAATTTGCAAATGATTTTGCAGCTAAATACCGTATGCCAGTATTGCGTTTGTTACAAGATGCAGAGCAAGTATTAACTAATTATTATTGGCCTGGTAATATTAGGCAGTTAAAAAATATTGCCGAACAGCTTTCTATTATTGAAAAAAGTAGAGAAATAAATGCCGAAACATTATTAAAGTATTTACCCCAATTTAGTAATAACAATGTACCAAGCCTAATGAATACAAATAGTTTGGGCGGTTCGGCTTTTGAAAGTAATGACAGGGAATTAATATTTAAAGTTATTAGAGATACGCGCACCGAATTAAACGAATTAAAAAAAATGGTGTACGATTTAGTTTCGGGTAATGGTAAAGTAAGTGGCGACGATGTGCAAATAATAAATCGCATGTACACACCAAGCGATATTTTAAATAACAGCAATGGTTTAACGCTTCATCCATCTGTAATTCAATCTCAGCAAACAACACAAACTATTGAGGTTGAAGAAACACTATCTTTACAAGATAAAGAAATTGATATGATTAAAAAAGCATTACGAAAATACAAAGGTAAACGTAAAAATGCTGCTAAAGAATTGGGGATTAGCGAACGAACGCTATACCGAAAAATAAATGAGTTTAACATTGAAGAATAAGTTTTATATACTAATAGTATTTGTTTTTTTAAGCCTTTTTTCTGTATCAAATAACAGAAACGATTCGTTATTAAAAATAATTAATACTTCTTTAAATGACAGTATAATTGGCGAAACGTATTATTATCTTGCATTTGATAACGCCTTAAATAACCCCAAACAATCGCTTATTTATATCAATAAATCTATTTTTTATTTAAAAAAAAAATCGAGTAGATTTTATTATGGTTGCTATTTAAAAAAAGCAGAAATTTTTAGATTGTTAGGTAATCTTGATTCGAGTTTATTCTATACAAATCTTGTATACGCGCAAGCTTTAAAAAATAATAAATATAATTATTTAAGTAGATGTTATTCTGAGTATGGTTTAGTTAGTATTACGCAAGGTAACCCTCAAAAAGCGATTGAACAGTTTACAAAACAATTAACCACAATTAAAAAAAATAAATTATCGAGTAATTTTTCGGGTATATATAACAATATAGGTATTTGCTATGGTAATAAAGGCGATTGGGATATGGCACGCGAATATTTTTTAAAAGCTTTAAATGATGACAAAATTAACTTACGTGAGGTTACTTTAGGTAACGATTATAACAATTTAGGTGTTGTGTTTTTAGCACATTATTCAATAGATCCATTAAAGCCAAAGTTTCGCTTAGATTCTGCTAAAAAATATTTAAAAATTGGGTTAGTTTACCGTTATAAGGAACACGATAGCATTGGTATTGCAGGTTCTCTAAATAATTTAGCACTTGTTGAAAACGAAACTAGTAATTTTAAATTAGCTTTATTCATTGCTGACTCAGCATTTTACATAGCAAAATTGAATGGCTACAAAAAATTACAAGTAGAAATATATGATACATACGATCAAATATATTCTAAAATGGGTAATTATAAAATGGCGTATGAATATTTAAATAAAAAAAATAAACTAAATTTCGATTTTGAAAAAGAGGGATTAAATAATAATATACAGCAACTAGAATCTGAAATACAAATAGAACAAAAACAAAGCCAACTATTAGAAAAAGATTTAGCATTAACAAAATCAGAGCAACAAAAGCAAAAACAATTTGGTATAATTATTATAGGCGCAATGCTTATGATAGCCTTACTTTTATTTTTATTTAATTTTTTTAAAAGTAATAAATTATTAAAAAGTAAAAATTTATTAATCTCAGAACAAAAACATTTAATTGAAGAAAAACATAAAGATATTACCGACAGTATTACTTATGCTCATCGCATACAATCTTCACTAATTCCCAGCCAAAGCCAAATAAATAAAATAGTTAAAAATATTTCTATTTTTTTTCAACCTCGCGATATTGTGAGTGGAGATTTTTATTGGTTTAGTAAACAACAAAATCTAACTATTTTTGCTTTAGCTGATTGTACAGGGCACGGCGTTCCTGGTGCATTTATGAGTATTATTGGCATTAACCAATTAAACACAGTTGTAAACGAAAAAGGCTTAATACAACCTTCCTTAATTTTAAATGAATTAAGAAAAGGAGTTGTAAATAGTTTAAATTCATCAAGCGATAGCGATAAAAAAGATGGAATGGATATTGCCTTAATATCATTTAATGATGAAAAATTAAGCTTTTCGGGCGCCAACCAGTCCATTTATATTTTACGAAATAAAGAATTAATAGAACTAAAAGGCAATAAACAACCCATAGGTTTATCAGATAACAATGTAGATTTTTCGGAAGTAAATTTTAATTTATTAAAGCAAGACAGAATTATTTTATACAGTGATGGCTTAGTTGACCAGTTTGGAGGACAAGATGGAAAAAAATTAAAATCTAAAAATTTAAAAATATGGTTAATTGAAACTGCTGATTTAAAACTTGAAGAACAAAAAGAATTAATTGCCAATAAATTAAATACCTTTAAACAAAATTTTGAACAAACCGACGATATAACCCTTGCTATTATTGAAATTTAAATTGGCTATATATTTATTTATTAGTATAAGTTTTACGTTTTTAATTTCGTGTAAACCTACAGTGTCTTTAAGTGGCGCTTCAATTCCACTAGAAGCAAAAACTATTAGTGTAGCTGTGTTTGCAAATAACACAACGTTAGGGCCACCCACTTTATCGCAACGTTTTACCGAAAAAATGCGCGATGTGGTATCGCAACAAACACGCCTAGCTTTAATTAAAAACAATGCCGATTTGCAGTTTGAAGGTTATTTATCTGATTACAATATTTCGGCAATAGCCATACAAAGTAACGATCAAGCAGGGCAAAACCGCTTAACCATAAGCGTAACCGTAAAATATACAAATAAGTTTGAGGCCAGCAAAAGCTTTGAGCAAAGCTTTACCCGTTTTGCCGATTTTTCATCAAACAAAGCCATTAATAGCGTTGAAACTGAATTAATAACCGAAATTTATAGGCAATTAACCGAAGATATTTTTAACAAAGCCTTTAATAATTGGTAAAAATAAACTTCAAATATTTTAATAAAAAAACAGCATTTTAAAGTAAATTATTATTAAACTTGCATAAAATTATAATAAAATGGCAGAAATTCACATAGTAGGTATAAAATATATTGAAATTAACGACCAAACAGATTTAGAGTTTAAATATAAACCCGAAGTACCTAAGTTAAAATTATTTGGTACCCTGCTTAATCCCGAAACGGAAGATGATGAAGAGGGTGTATTGTTTTTAACTCAAAAACAATTAAACCAAGTTATTGTTGATAAGGATATTGATCTAAAATTACAAGACGATAGATGGTACTTAAACAAACCTATGAGCAAAGAACAAACTAAAAAAGTAGGCTTGGTAGATATTGACGCTGAATTTTTAGGCGCTTCAGGCGAACTTAAATGTTATGAGGCGGTAAAAGTATCGTAATTAAAGATAATTTATAAAAAAAATCCGTATTGGTTGTAACCAGTACGGATTTTTTTTACCTCCATTAAAACTTAGACTATTTTTTGTCCAAAAATTAGTACTGCTATTATTACAGACATTACACAAAGTATTAATACGGCCGCTGCACTTACATCTTTTATAAACTTTATAGTTGGGTGGTGTTGTGACGAAATTACATTACATAAATTTTCAATGGCAGTGTTAAATAATTCGGCAGCAATTACTAGTCCGCAACATATAATAACTATAAGCCACTCTAACTTACTAATTTTAAAATAAACACCACAAGCTATTACTAAAATGGTTGCCAATACATGAATTTTTAAATGTGCTTCGGCTTTAAACGCCGCCAAAAAACCACTAAAGGCGTGGCCAAATGCGAGTATGCGTTTTTTAAAATAATTCATTTTAAGCATATTTATGGTTTAAATGTAAATATAAGCCAGTTAGTATTAATATTAGTAAAAAGCCTTAAATATTAACCTGCTTTTGGGCTTTTAGTGTAAGTATAGGTATTCTTTTAACTATTTTAGTAGCCTATATTTTTACTCTTTAAACACTTTGTTTAAACGTTTTAATAACAGCATCATAATGAAAAAAGCAAATAATAATAACGCAAAGTTTAACCAAAAGTAATTGGCTTTGTTATCAAACTTATCCCAATTTTTAGCTAATACACCGCTTAGCTTATTACCTATAGAGGTGGCTAAACTCCAGCCGCCCATCATTAAGGCTGTTAAACGCAAAGGCGATAGTTTACTAACCATTGATAGACCCATTGGGCTTAAACATAACTCGCCAATGGTAATTACACCATAGCAACTAATAAGCCACCAAGCGCTTGCTTTATGCATACCGTTGTTAGTATAATGTATAGCCGCTACCATTACTAAAATAGATAGGGCACTAATTAACAAACCATAAGCAATTTTACTAGCCGTAGTGGGCTCTTTACCTTTGCGCCTCATAAACGCAAAAAAAGCAATAAGCAATGGTGTAAGCACTACTACAAAAAACGGATTTACCGATTGAAAAATTTCGGTATTCACCAAGTTTATGGGTTGCCCCTTGGCGGGAATTTTTGCAGGGTCTAAATTTTTAAAATAAGCGGGATAATCCATACATTTTATGGGGTTACCCACACTATCTTTTATTTTACGAAACTGCTCATCTACCTGGTTTACTTCTTTGTTATCGGCAATTAACTTTTCTGAAAAACCTAAATAATTTGTTACACCAGTAATTGCCGCTGGGCTTTCTCTATCCGTATAATAATTAGCATAGGTGGTTAAGGCGGTACCATTTTGTTTAAATATGGCCCAAAATAAAATAACAATAATAAAAATAGTAAACATTGTGCCTAATGGTTTTTTTTCTTCGGCATTTGCTTTGAAATAAATAGAGGCGTAAAAATAAATTACAGGGATGCAAAACATAAAAAAAGCATCGGTGCTATTACTGCCCATAATATTATTAGGTATAAACCAACCAAGGGTAGCAAAGCCTAAACCTACTAATAAGGTTTTTACAAATTGTATTAAAAATGGTTTGTCTTCGGGTTTAGGTTCTTTTCTAATATCAACATGTTTGTAATGTTTTGAACCAATTAAAAAAGTAATTACACCAATAAACATACCAACCCCTGCCGAAATAAATGCAGCGCCCCAACCAATTTTATTACGCATTACGGCTGCAATAAACGTGCAAATAAAAGCACCTAAATTAATACCCATGTAAAAAATATTGTAGCCCGTATCTTTTTTATCTTTATACTCTGGGGCATTAAATAAATTTCCAAGTAGGGTGCTAATGTTAGGTTTAAAAAAACCATTGCCCACCACCATAATCGCTAATGCGCTATAAAATGCCCAGGTTTGGGGTATGGCCAACATACAGTAACCAATGCCCATTAATATACCACCTAATGTAATTGAAAAACGATAGCCTAATTTTAAATCGGCCAAAAGACCACCCATAAAGGGCGTTAAATAAGCGGCGGCAATAAATGTACCGTAAATATCGGCAGCATCGGCATTATCCCAACCAAAGCCACCATCGGCTTTTTCGGCGGTCATGTATAGGGTAAAAATACCTATCATTAAATAATAGCCAAAGCGCTCCCAAAATTCGGTAAACACTAAAAAGAAAAGTCCTTTAGGATATTTTGACATAAAAAAATTTAAATAAAAAATTAAAGTTCTGAATTTTGAGTTTTATTTTTAGTCATATACTTTAGGTTAACAAAGTACATGCCTATAAAAATAAGATCTATTAGTATCCAAAAAATAGTACCAGTGTACGATTTAGTTTCGGTACCATTTACATTCATATTTAAACCAAAAAAGTTTGATGATAACTCGGCAATGGCATAAATAAAAAAGCCTATTTTATTTAAATTCCACATCATTATTACACCTAATAAAGCTGTAATGTTTGCCATTAAAGCATATAAACACACCATGCCTACTTCATGAAAAAACTCCATTGGATTAACGTCTTCTAGCTGTGGCTGTGTTTCAATTACTTTTTGCCAAATGCTATTTATACTATCTTGCCCCAAGCTTAAGCAAAATGCACCGCAGGTATAAATTATAATTAATAAGCTACAGGCCACAATAGATAAAATACACAATACTTTTAAAAACTGGGGCTTTTGGGCTAGGGTAGGGTTTGTATCGTTTGTAAAATTATTGTTAAAGTTATCATCCATATATATAAATTTAAATTTTAAGGGTAAAAATGCACATAAAATTAACGAATAGCAAATGTATAGTAGGCTTAGTTAATTTACTTTATTTCCCATTCATTCCAATCCATTTCTTCACCGTTTAAAATTTTTAAGTAGCTGTTATAGCGCTCTTCGTTTAATTCACCATCTTCTACAGCTTTAATTACAGCGCATTTGGGTTCATTAACGTGTATGCAATTATTAAACTTACAGGCATTCATTAGGATTCTAATTTCAGGAAAATAATGCCCAACTTCTTCTTTTTTCATTTCTACCAAGCCCAATTCTTTAATTCCAGGGCTATCAATAATATTACCTCCAAAACTTAGGGGGTGCAATTCGGCAAAGGTTGTAGTGTGCATACCTTTGGCATGTGCCGATGATATTTGCCCCGTTTTAATAGTTAAACTAGGCTCAATGGCATTAATAAAGGTGGATTTACCAACCCCCGAATGCCCTGCAATTAAGGTAGTTTTATTTTTAAAAATAGGTTTTAGTGCATCTATCTGTTGGTTGTTGTAGCTACTTACTTCAAAGCAATCGTACCCCGCTTTTACATATATATTAATTATTTCTTTTTGGTAACCCAGCAATTCTTCGTTTAATAAATCACATTTATTAAAAATAAGTTTGGCGGGTATTCTATACGCTTCGGCAGTAATTAAAAATCTATCTATAAAGCCTAAACTGGTGCGTGGTGCTAATAAGGTGGCAATTAAAATGGCTTGATCGAGGTTACTAGCAATAATATGCGCTTGCTTACTTAAGTTTAACGATTTACGAATAATATAATTTTTGCGAGGGTGTATTTTTATAATAGATACTTCTTTTTCGTTTTCAAATAGCACATCTACAATATCGCCCACAGCAATGGGGTTAGTGGTTTTGCGCCCCTCTAACCTAATTTTACCTTGTAGTTTACACGTATAAACGGTATTATTTATGTTTACTAAATAATTACTTCCGGTAGATTTAATAACTAGTCCCTGCATTTTGCCATAAAATTAACAATATACTATTACTCTATATAATTTAGTACAAAATTAAACACATAGTAACACAGAAGACAGAATTAAAACATCTCATTATTAAAGAGTACATAAATTGAAGCTTTGCTTCAATTTACTATGTTTACTGGTAATTTACTGCATTTTATATAAATTATTTGTAAAGTATGTGTACTTGCTATGTGTTTTTAAAAAAAAAGGATGGTTATAAAACTTAAACAGGCTCTTAAACTGTTTATAAAATTTAACGTGGGTATTTTAATTTAAATTGTAATTTGGCCACGAATTAAAAAAATAACAAATTATGAACGAAGTATATATAGTATCGGCTGTACGCACAGCATTAGGAAGTTTTGGTGGTGCTTTAGCAAGTGTACCCGCCACACAACTAGGCGCGGCAGCTATTAAAGGGGCATTAGATAAAATAAAATTAGATGTAAATTTAGTACAAGAAGTATTTATGGGCAGTGTATTGCAAGCTAATTTAGGCCAAGCACCTGCCCGCCAAGCTGCTAAATTTGCAGGCTTGCCCGATGCCGTAAATTGTACCACAATTAATAAAGTGTGCGCCAGTGGTATGAAAGCCATTGCTCTTGCTGCACAAAGTATTATGTTGGGCGATAATGATGTTGTAATTGCGGGAGGGATGGAAAACATGAGTGCTGTGCCATTTTATAGCGATGCTACCCGTTGGGGCGCAAAGTATGGCGATAGTAAATTAATTGATGGTTTGGCCAAAGATGGTTTAACGGATGTATATGCAGGAACTGCAATGGGTAATTGTGCAGATTTATGTGCTAAGGAATATAAATTTACTCGCGAAGAGCAAGATGCTTTTGCCATTGAATCTTACAGACGAAGTGCAGCAGCTTGGAGTGCTGGGAAGTTTAAAGATGAAATTGTAAGCGTAACTGTTAAAACAAAAAAAGGCGACATTGAATTTAACGAAGATGAAGAATACAAAAATGTAAATTTTGAAAAAATACCAACGTTAAAACCCGTATTTAGTAAAGAAGGTACTGTAACTGCTGCTAACGCCAGTAGCATGAACGATGGTGCAGCGGCTTTAATTTTAATGAGTAAACAAAAAGCAGAAAGCTTAGGTTTAAAACCATTGGCTAAAATAAAAAGCTATGCCGATGCGGAGCAGGCACCAGAATGGTTTACTACTGCACCAAGTTTAGCGGTGCCAAAAGCTGTTGAAAAAGCAGGCTTAAAAATGGGAGATATTAATTATTTTGAACTAAACGAAGCCTTTAGTGTAGTAGGTTTAGCAAACATAAAAATAATGAATTTAGATGCCAGCAAAGTAAATGTTAATGGCGGAGCGGTATCATTAGGGCACCCATTAGGTTGCAGCGGTGCACGTGTAATTGTAACCTTAATTAATGTATTAAAACAAAACAATGCAAAATACGGTGCAGCAGGCATTTGTAATGGTGGCGGTGGTGCCAGTGCATTAGTAATTGAAAATATGTAATTTATAAACTATTTTAAAAGCTCTAAACATGAATTTGTTTAGGGCTTTTTTGATTTTATATAAATGGTTTAAGCTTACATTCATAACTTGTAAAATATTAGTTATAATTTTACACTATAATTATTGTCAAACGCAAAAAAAATACGTACTTTTAAAGGATATTAAGCAATGATTTTTTATAAACGTTTTATACTTTCTCTCCTAATTTTAGCCTCAACTTTTGCTAAAGCTCAATTTAATTATGGGCATCAAATGGATTTTGGTAAAAACCGTATTCAATACCAAGATTTTAATTGGACGTATTTTGATTACGAACAATACCGCGTATACTCTTATCAAGGTGGTGCCGAAATTGCAAAATATGTTTCGGTATCTATAAACAACCAATTACCCATTATTCAAAAACGGTTAGATTATGTAGTGGAAGATAAAATAAACGTTTTAGTGTACAACAACCAAAACGATTTTAAACAAAGTAACCTTGGCTTAAGTAACGATGACCAAACAAACATAGGTGGTGTTACAAAAATTATTGGCGATAAAATAAGCGTTTACTTTAATGGCTCACATGCCGAACTAGATCAACAAATTAGAGCTGCCCTTGCCGAATTATTAATTAACCAAAACCTATATGGTGGCAATGCTCGCGAAATGTTGCGTAACTCCACACTTTTAAACTTACCCGCTTGGTACACCCAAGGCCTTACAAAATATTTATCCGAAGGATGGACAAGCTACAGCGACAACCTCATGTACGATGCTATTAAAAACAATCATTTTAATAATTTTAATAAACTAACGGGCAAACAAGCTACTAATGCAGGCTATGCCCTTTGGTACTATATTGTAGATACTTATGGCGAAGCCGTTATACCTAATTTATTGTACATGACAAGGGTTACGCGTAGCCCCGATAATGCATTTTTGTTTGTATTGGGTGTATCGCTCGATAATTTAATTTACGATTTTACAGATTCGTATAACCGTAAATTATTTATGTACAAAGATAGTTTGCGTAAATCGCCCATAAATAATAATAGCGTTTTAAAAAAATATAAAAGCACTCGCCATTATTATCAGCTAAAAATTAGTCCAGATGGCAAACAAGTTATTTACGCTCGTAACGAATTAAATCAAATGCGCGTTTACTTAAAAACTATTGGCGAAAAAAAACAAAAACGATTATTAAAATTTGGTCCTAAAGTTGAGCAAATTGATGATTACAATTACCCGCTACTAGCCTTTAATCCAAAAGGAAACATTGTAGCAATGATTTATGAAAGAAAAGATCAACTCATTATTCACACCGTTGATTTAGAAACCAAAGAAGTTGTAAAACGAAACCTACCAGGTTTTGAAAAAATAAATAGTTTTTCGTTTAGCCCCGATGGAAAAAAACTAGCCCTAAGTGGCGTTAAGAAAGGTAAAGGGCAAAGTGATGTTTTTGTGTTTGGCTTAAATACAAGCGCTATTGAACAATTAACTAACGATGTGTGGGACGATAACAACCCCATTTTTGTAAAAGGCAATAAACAAATAGTGTTTGAAAGTAATCGCCAAAACGATACCATTAAAGCAAAAGACGATGCCCAATACTTTTATAAATTTAATCGTAATATGGATTTGTTTATGGCGCAATACCCATTTACAAATAAAGTATTGGTGCGAGTAACAAACACTACCGATGCTAATGAAACACAGCCCCAGGCGTATACAAACAATTATATAAGTTACTTAAGCGATAAAAATGGTATTTACAACCGTTATGTAGCTGAGTTTGATAGCAGTATTTCGTTTGTAGATACAACTGAGCATTACCGTTACTTTTTTAAATCAAAAGCAGTATCTAATTTAGATAGAAATATATTAGAACAACACATTAATTTTTTAAACACACACGTTGCCGAAGTAATTTATGCCAATGGAAAAGATATGCTATTGGTGTCGCCTATTGCAAAATTAAACGAGGTAAATTTAAAAGAGCCCAACCCAACGTGGTTTAAAGGCAGTGCTCGCCCAATTTTATCTGACCCATCAAACTATAAAGAATTAAAACCAAACGAAACTACACAACCCGATAAAAATGAAAACAATATTAAAGGGATAGATTTTGATAATTATAAATTAGATGGTGAAAAAAATGTAGCCATAAATACCACCACAATTGCTGCTAATACTACAAACAATATTAGTAAAAAAGATTCTGCAACAAAAAATTTAAATAGCACGTTGTTTAAATTTCCAATACAAAAAAATTATTATCCTTCGTTTTATACAGATTATGTAGTTACCCAATTCGATAATTCATTTTTAGCAAATAACTACCAAATATTTGCTGGTGGCGGTTCGCCAGTATATTTAAACCCAGGTTTTAATTTTTTAACCAAATTAGCCATCAGCGATTTGTTTGAAGACAAACGCATTTTAGGAGGGTTTAGAATTAACCCATCATTAGATAATGAGTTTATGCTAAGTTGGGAACAGCGCAAAAAATTAATCGATCATCAAATTTTAATAGATAGGCAAACCTTTGCGCGCGTGCCTTTAGGTGGTAATTATTTTGCAAAAGTAAATACACAAACCGTTCGTTATTCAATTAAGTATCCATTTAGTCCTGTTTCGGCTATGCGTTTATCGTTGCTTTACCGTAACGATAGATATATATATTTAGCCAACGGCGATTTACCATTACCATTAAAATCCAATTATCAAAATTTAGGTGGCGCCCGTTTAGAATATATTTTTGATAACACGCGTAAAGTAATGCTAAATATTTTTAATGGCTTTAGAGCTAAAGTGTGGGGCGAATATTGGCAAATAGTTTACAAGCCATACCAAGCCCGCAACTTAATTACCTTTGGCTTTGATGCAAGACATTACCAAAAAGTGCATAGGCAAATAACCTGGTGCAACCGTTTGGCTGGTGGTAACTCTATTGGTACCGATAGATTAATTTTTTATTTAGGTGGCGTTGATAATTGGATAAATCCTTCGTTTAATAACGATATTAATATTGTACACCCCGAGCAATATGGCTTTCAAACCATTGCTACTAATATGCGAGGCTTTAAACAAAACATACGTAATGGTAATAATTTTTTAGTGTATAATTCCGAACTACGAATTCCAATTGTACGTTATTTAATAAGTACGCCATTTAGAAGCGATTTTTTAAATAATTTTCAGTTAATAGGTTTTGCTGATGTGGGTATGGCTTGGTATGGTGCTAATCCGTTAAGTAAAATTAATACCGAAAATGTAAATACCTATGTTAAAGAAGGTACGGGTGTTATTGTAACGGTTGTAAATCTTAAAAATCCATTAGTGGGTGGTATGGGTTTTGGTTTCCGCTCGCGTTTGTTTGGGTATTTTGTTCGGTTAGATTTAGGTTGGGGTATAGATAATTGGGAAGTATCTAAGAAAAAAATAGTTGGTATATCATTAGCAACGGATTTTTAAATTTAAAAATTATTATGAATACAGTTTTATTTTTATTAGCAATAGGTTTATTAGCAGGTTTTTTGAGTGGCTTAATAGGCATTGGTGGTGGTATTGTTATTGTGCCTTTGCTGGTGTATTTATTTAGTATGAATCAAAAAATGGCACAAGGCACAACCTTGTTTATGTTTTTGTTTCCGGTGGGTATTTTAGGCGTTTATAATTACCACAAAGCAGGTTTAATTGATTATAAAATGGCAGCCATTATGGCTATTACGTTTATTGTTGGGAGTTATTTTGGGGCTAAAACAGTAGTAGTGATTGATACTAAAATTGTAAAACAACTATTTGGTGCTATTATTATTTTAATAGGTTTTAAAATGTTGTTTAATAAATAATAATTAATCACAATCAATTTTAGTATAACAATCAGCATTCTATTTTTAAACTGTGTTAAAATCATATTTTAATAAAACGTTAATTGAAGCTGGTTGCGACGAAGCGGGTAGAGGCTGCTTAGCAGGACCAGTGTTTGCAGCAGCTGTAATTTTACCAAAAAATTTTAAAAACAAACTACTTAATGATAGCAAACAACTAACCGATACTAGACGTTACGAATTGCGCCCCCTCATAGAAAAAGAAGCCATAGCATGGGCGATAGGACAAGTTAATAATGTTGAAATTGATAACATTAACATTTTAAATGCCTCGTTTTTAGCCATGCATCGTGCTATTAGTAAACTAAAAACTAACCCCCAATTATTATTAATAGACGGTAATAGATTTAAGCCCTACAAAAAAATTAATCATCAATGCATTATAAAAGGAGATGCAAAATACCTAAGTATTGCAGCAGCAAGTATTTTAGCAAAAACCTATCGCGATGATTTTATGAAAAAAGCGGCAATAACTTATTCAAATTATGGCTGGGAAAAAAATATGGGTTATCCTACAAAACTACACAGGCAAGGCATTGAGCAATTTGGTACAACGCCATTGCATCGACTAAGCTTTAGGTTATTAGCTACTCAGTTAAGTTTAGAGTTGTAGTAATAAACATTTATACTCTAAAAACTCTTTGTTTATTATAATTATTGTAAGACTAAAACATTTATTTTTAAATGTATTTTTGACCCTAACCAAACGTATATTTTTTTTACTATTTATTACAATTGCAATAATTGCAGCTGTAATGGGCTACTCACAGTTAAAAAATAGTAAAAAACCCAAAATAGATGCTTTAAGTATTTTACCAGATAATTGTTTGATATATTTAAGTACAAATAATTTTACCGAATTAAATACAAAAATTAATTTTCAAAGTTTAATAATAGATAAATTAAAAGCCCAAGAAGATATAAGTACTATAGTTACTACTTTACAAACCTTAGATTCTATTATTACAAACCACCCATTATTAAAAGACGAACTTGAAAATGCTACCATACATTTAGCTATTTATAACCAAAATAAAGAGTGGCTAAGTGCTTTAAACATTAAGCAATTAGGAAGTGAAGCTTTAGTTTTAAGCCAACTTGTTAAATTATTTAACACAAAAAAAACAGAGGCAAATTATTATGGATTTAAACTTAATGCTATATCTAATTTTGTATTTACTTTAAAAGAGGGCATTTTAATTATATCTAATTCTTCGCAATTAATAGCAGATGCTTTAAGCACTAATTTACCTAAGTTAATAAACAATATAAATTTTAGTACTTATAAAAATAATTTACAAGAAAATAATTCGTTTTCAATATATGTTAATCATAGTGCGTTTCAACAAAATAAAATAAAAACAAATCTTAACCTAAATGCTTTAACCACTATTGGCTTAAGCGTTGGAAAAATAGATATTGAACCTAACGAAGTTAAAATAAACGGTTTATTAACGGTAGATAGCACAAATATATTTTTTAATTTACACAATCAACACGCACAAGCTATTAATTATATAGAAGATTTACCGTTTACAACCGTTGAGTTTTCATCATATGGTTTTACTTCATATTCTCAACTTATAAAAATAAATAAATTAAACTCTTTTTGGCAACAGGTAAACGATTCGGCTTTATTTAATGTACAAAACGATTTTTATCAAAATATAAACCATCAAATAGTAAATTTTAAATTAAAATTTGCAACCGAAAATACGTGTTTAATACCAATAACAGATAGTATTAAAACCTTTGAACAGCTTAGTTTTATGTGCGATTCGGCAAAAATAATCAGTAACTCAACAATTTATACGCTTAAAAAAAATAAAAAGAAATTACAATTATTTTATCCCTTTTTTAATACCGAAACTAATTATGTGGCGTTTTATCATTCGTGCTTATATTTTAGTACAACTAAAGAAGCTTTACTCTCAATAATTAATAATTTAAAGTTTACTAATCTAAGCTTTAACACAAATTTTGTTACTTACAAAAGCCAACAATTATCTGAAGAATATAACTACGTTTATTACACGGCTTTAAATAATAATAAAGCTGCTGTTACATCTTTTTTTCCAATTGATTTAAAGTATTGCAGTAACCTACAACACTTTTGTTATACGCTTTGCAACGAAAGTGCTAATTTTAAATTTAGATGCAATTTGCTTTACGAAACAGAGCAAACGAATAGCGAACAAAACGCATTATGGGCATTGCTATTAGATACCACGGCACAGCAGCAACCCTATGCATTTACAAATCATTTAACTAACGAAACCGAAATTGTAATACAAGATGATGCAAATAATTTACATCTTATAAGTGCAAAAGGAAATAAATTATGGACAAAAAAAATTAACGAAGCCATACAATCTAAAATTTACACCGTTGATATTTTTAAAAATAATAAATTACAATTATTATTTAATACAAAAAATTACTTGCATTTAATGGATAGAAATGGAAAGTACGTTCAGGGATACCCTGTAAAATTGCCAAGCCAAGCTACGGCGCCTTTATCTTTATTAGATTACGATAACGATAAAAATTACCGATTATTTATTTCGTGTAAAAATAAAAGTATTTATAATTATACCTTATATGGTATAAAGCAGCAAGGTTTTACAACTATTGTAACAGATAATGAGGTGGAGCTACCGATTCAATATGTAAAAGTAGGCTTAAGTGATTACCTTGTGGCAATTGATAAGATGGGGAAAATTTATACTTACAGCCGTAAAGGAGAGGAGCGTATTGGGTTAAAAAATAAAACGATCGAAAATTGTTCAGCATTTTATGTTGATGCTTCAAATACTATACATTCTACTTTTTTAGTATATGTTGATGATAAAAATAATTTGATAAATAAAATTTCGTTTGCGGATAAAAAAGAAATAAAAAAACTAAACAATCAAATTACAGATGCTTCAGTTAGCTTTAATTTAATAGATGATAACCGTACCATGGATATTTTAATTACAAGCCCCAGGCAATTATTATCCTATGACTTTAATGGTAATTTAATTTTTGAAAAAAATAATGATAAGCAATTATCAAAATCTATTTATTATAGCGATGAAATTAATTCTATAACGCTATCTTTTAGCCAAACATTAAAACAATTATTTTTAAACGATATTAATTCGCAAAATACAAAAGCAATAACGGCAAATGCATTTCCTTTAATAAGTAATTTATTTAACAGTACTAAAAAATATATAATTTATTGTAATGGCAAACAAATTAATTGCATGGCACTTTAAAACTAAACCTTAATGTAAAAAGCATTTTAAACGGGTATAAGGTTAAATTTTTAGGGATTAAATCCATCATGCAAAAATTTCCCTAAACTAAATAATAAAAATTAAAGCAGTTATAATTAATATTGCTAATACAACTAGCCCTTTGTGATGGATAAACCTGCTTAAAAACTATTACTACTAAACATTAAAGGCAGTAAATTAGCTACCGATTGGCTTTCGTAAACCTCTCCATTTTCGCCCATCATTAGTATTTTTATGGGGGAGTTAAACTTTACCTCGTACTCACTTAAGGCTTGCCTACAAGCCCCGCATGGCGACACTGGCTTGCTACTTGGGTTGGGGCGGTTACTTTTAGTAGCCACCGCCACAGTAACCACCTTTTTTGTGGGGTAAATAGTAGAGGCATAAAAAATAGCCACCCTTTCGGCACACAAACCACTTGGGTAAGCAGCATTTTCTTGATTGGTGCCTGTTACAATAGTACCATCTTCTAATAATATAGCCGCACCTACAAAAAAATTAGAATAGGGAGCATAGGCATTTTTTAAAATATCTTTAGCGCTTTGGCACAAGGTTTTATCAATAGTTGTTAAGTCGTTTACCGACTCATAAGTAGTAAATACAGAGGTAATTGTAAGTTTATTTTGCATATTTTTTACTAAAGTGCTTAAAATTAGTAAAATAAATGGTTAAAATGTTTTATTAGTTCAAAATTTAAACTATATTTGCAACCCAAATTATAAAAACATAAACAATGAGTAAAAATTATGAGACGGTCTTCATTTTAACTCCCGTTTTGTCTGATGATCAGGCAAAGGAGGCCGCAAAAAAGTTTAAAAAAACCATTACTGATTTAGGAGGCAAAGTAGTGAACGAAGAAAACTGGGGCTTAAAAAAATTAGCTTACCCAATTCAAAAGAAAACAACTGGTTTTTACCATTTAGTACAGTTTACTGGCGAGGGCGAAGAAATTATTAATACCCTTGAAGTAACCTACAAACGCGACGAACGCATTTTACGTTTTTTAACTGTAGCCTTAGATAAACACGCTGTTGCTTACGCAGAAAAACGCAAAGGTAAATACGCCGAAGCTAAAACTAAAAAGAAAGAAGGCGCTACCGCCTAATGGTTTAACCTTTTAAATTTAAAAAAATGAGCATTCAAAAAGATATTAGATACTTAAACCCGCAAACTGCCGAGGTTAAAAAGAAAAAATACTGTCGCTTTCAAAAAAGTGGTATTAAATATATTGATTACAAAGACCCTGATTTTTTATTGAAATTTGTAAACGAACAAGGTAAATTGTTACCGCGTCGTTTAACAGGTACTTCATTAAAATTTCAACGTAAAGTAGCACAAGCTGTAAAACGCGCTCGCCACTTATCGTTAATGCCTTATGTAGCCGATTTAATGAAATAAACATTATCCCAAAAGACAATAAAAAGAAATCATGGAAGTTATTTTAAAACAAGATATAAAAGGATTAGGTTACAAAGACGATCAAGTAATTGTAAAAAACGGTTATGGTCGTAACTTTTTAATTCCTAAGGCTATGGCTACATTAGCTACGCCAAGTGCTAAAAAAATGCATGCCGAAATTTTAAAGCAAAAAGCCTTTAAAGAAGATAAATTACGTAAAGAAGCGACTTCAAATGCTGAAAAATTAGCAACAGTTGCTATTAAAGTAGGTGCAAAAGCTGGCGAAAGCGGTAAAATATTTGGCTCAGTTACTACTATTCAAATTGCAGAGGCTTTAATTAAAGCAGGTTATGCAATTGAGCGTAAAAACATTGAAATTACAGAAGAAAGTATTAAACAATTAGGTACATATAGTGCAAAAGTACGTTTGTATAAAGAAATTAGTGCTACTGTAAGCTTTGAAGTGATAGCTGAATAAAAGGTATTTAGAAATTAAAAAAACCTCAAATTTTAGTAATTATGAGGTTTTTTTTAAATACAAAATTATGGTAGGTATAGCTCAGTTGGTTAGAGCATCGGTTTGTGGTACCGAGGGTCGTGGGTTCGAGTCCCATTACTTACCCAAAAAAGTACGCTAGCAGTAGCGTACTTTTTTAGTTTATATCATTTCGTTTTTAATTTAATTTATTCAAAAAAAATTTATACATTTGGTAAAACCAAAAACAAAAAAAATATGAAAAAAATTTTACTTTTAAGTTCAATAATTATTAGTGCCGCAGTAAATGCCCAAACATTAACCCAAGCCAACCATGCACCAGCAAATAGCGATACCTACACTATGACAGCTATTAGCAGTACCAATACCAGTCAAGGTGTAGCAGGTACAGGTGTTACCTGGAATTTTTCGTCAGTAGTATTATCCTCTACAGTTAGTGCTTTTACAGGCGCAAACTCGTCAAACGCTGTATATAACCCTGCAAACATTGTAGTAAATGCTAATACAGGCGAATCATCTTATTATTTAAGCAATGCTAATAATTTAAAGTATTATGGTGGTAACATTATTATTGCTGGTAACCCTGCAACCATTACTTATACAACTCCAGCAAATTATGCAAAATACCCAATGAGTTTTGGTACAACAACAACAGCACCAATTGGTGGCACATTAACAGCATTAAGCAATAATGGTACGTTTACTGGTAGCGCTACAGCAGTGGCCGATGGTTTTGGTACCTTAATGTTGCCAGGCCAAACATTTACAAATGTATTAAGAGTTTTATCAACACAAACTATAAATTTTGCAGTGCCAACTGCGTTTATTAGCAATGGTGTATTAAATCAAGATGTATATAATTTTTATATTCCAGGTCGTAAAGCACCAATTTATACAGTATCTAACTCTACAGTTGTAGCACCTCCAATTATTAGTTCGGCAAGTACTGCATCTAACGCTACTATTGCTTCAGATTATTTAACTCCAGTAGGTTTAACCGAAAATACTGAAACGATTAGTGATTTAGTAGTGTTTCCAAACCCTACAAGTAATGTTATTACTTTAAAAACGGCTAATACTTCAGCTCATACTGTAGATGTATTTGATGTAACCGGTAAAAAAATTAATACCTTCACATTTACTAATGGGCAAGCAAATTTTAATACAAGTACATTAATATCGGGTATTTATATTTACACTATTAAAAGTAATACCAATCTAACATTAACAAGCGGTAAGTTTACAGTATCGCACTAATATTTATTTAGTTTATTAAAAAAGCTGTTTTATAAAATATAAAACAGCTTTTTTATTTTATATTTGGTACTTATTATATACTAATCTCTATTAACTATTGTTACGTCCACGCATCATATCTATTCTTTGTATTATTGGTTATTTATCAGTGGTGCTTAGTTTTCCGCAAGTATTTTCGCCACAAATAAAAAAATTAGGCGTGCTTATGCCAGCGGTATATGGTATTTTAGTATCGCTTTATTTTATTGCCTGTGTGGGTATTTGGTATTTTAAGCAATGGGGCGTACAATTATATTTAATATCGTTTTTTGCGAAAATATTATTTTTTATTTTTACTAATCAAGTTGGGTTTAGTTTTTATGTTGGCAATGTAATATCAATTGTATCTATAATTATTTTTCTAAAATTTTACAAGCACATGAATGCTAATTTGTAATTTTTTACCATAATATAATCTAAAAAATTACATAAACACTAAATTAATGTCAACATTTTAGTGTTTGTTTATTATGGTAGCATTCGTCTAACAAAATACTATAGTCATCTAAAAACAAAGACATTTAACTGTTTTAGTTTGTTTCATTAAAAAATTATTGTATATCTTTATACTACAACACTAAATTATTAACTCAAATATCTTAACAAAATGATTGCCGAAATAGAAACCACCGAATTATTAGACACCCTTAAAAGTTTTTTTGGCTTTGATAAATTTAAAGGCAGTCAAGAACAAATTATAAAAAATGTACTTAATGGCAAAGATACTTTTGTAATTATGCCAACGGGTGGTGGTAAAAGTTTATGCTATCAATTACCAGCGTTAATGAGCAACGGTACAGCCATTGTTGTATCGCCCCTTATAGCCTTAATGAAAAATCAAGTAGATGCTATACGCGGGTTTAGTAACGAAACAGGTATTGCTCATTTTTTAAATTCATCGTTAAACAAAAGCGAAACCGCTATTGTAAAAAAAGATGTTCTATCGGGCAAAACAAAATTATTATACGTTGCTCCCGAAACATTAACTAAAGAAGAAAACATAACTTTTTTTAAAGAATTTAAAATTTCGTTTTTTGCAATTGATGAAGCACATTGTATATCTGAATGGGGGCATGATTTTAGGCCAGAATACCGCCGTTTACGTCCCATAATTGATGCCGTAGGCAATGTACCCGTTATTGCATTAACAGCCACAGCTACGCCTAAAGTACAGCAAGATATTCAGAAAAACTTAGGCATGATGACTGCTAGCTTATTTAAGTCATCATTTAACCGCGGTAATTTATTTTACGAAGTTAGAGCCAAACAAAACGTAATTAAAGAAATTATAAAATACGTAAAACAAAACGGTAAAAAAAGCGGTATTATTTATTGCTTAAGTCGTAAAAAAGTAGAAGAAATAGCCCAAGCCTTACAAGTTAATGGCATTAAAGCAATGCCATATCATGCAGGTTTAGATGCTAAAGAACGTGCTAAAACACAAGATGGCTTTTTAATGGAAGACGTTAAAGTAATTGTAGCCACTATTGCCTTTGGTATGGGGATAGATAAGCCCGATGTACGCTTTGTTATTCATCACGATATTCCAAAATCGTTAGAAGGTTATTACCAAGAAACTGGTAGAGCTGGTCGAGATGGAGCTGAAGGTAATTGCGTAACATTTTATAGTTACGACGATATTATGAAGCTGGAAAAATTTATGAAAGATAAACCCGTTGCCGAACAAGAAATTGGAAAGCAAATGTTATCTGAAACAGCTTCGTTTGCCGAAACAAGCAGTTGCCGACGTAAATTTATTTTACATTACTTTGGCGAGGAATATGATGAAAAAGGATGTAACGAAATGTGCGACAACTGTCGTAATCCAAAACAAAAATTTGAAGCTAAAGAAGATTTAGAACTAGCCATACAAAGTGTTATCGAATCAAAAGAGAAACACAAAGTAAAAGACAACATAAACATTTTAATGGGTAACCTTACTGCCAATGCAAAAATGCACAAGCACAATTTATTAAAAACGTGGGGCGAGGGTGTAGAGCATGATAAGGATGATAAATTTTGGCAAGCCATAATGCGACAAGCCATTGTAAATGGTTTTTTTGCAAAAGATATTGAGCAGTATGGTACCGTAAAAGTTACTGAAAAAGGACATGCTTTTTTAAAGAAACCCGTAAGTATTAAATTTACGCGCGACCACGATTATAGTAATGCCGAAAGCGATAACGATGACGATATGGCGGGCGGAAAAGGTGGTAGTAGCGCTGCCGACGAAACCCTTTTTGCGATGCTTAAAGATTTAGTTAAAAAAACGGCTAAAGCAAAAGCCTTACCGCCGTATATTATTTTTCAAGAAACATCCTTAGAAGAAATGGCCATTCAATATCCAATTACAATGGATGAAATGACTAAAATTAGCGGAGTGGGAGCAGGGAAAGCCACCAAATTTGGCAAACCTTTTATTGATTTAATAAAAGCGTATGTTGAAGAAAATGAAATTGAACGACCTGTAGATATGGTTATTAAATCTGTTGTAAACAAATCGGGTTTAAAAGTATATATCATTCAAAACATCGACCGTAAAATTGATTTAGGAGCAATGGCAAAAAGTAAAAATTTAAAACTACCAGAGCTTTTAACCGAAATAGAAACCATTGTAGAGAGCGGAACCAAAGTAAATATTAACTACTACATTGAAAACGAAATAGACGAAGAAAAACAAGAAGAGGTAATGGATTATTTTAAAGAAAGCGAAACCAGTAGCGTAAAAGATGCCTTAAAAGAATTGGGCGAAAATGATTATACCGAAGAAGAGATTCGCTTAATGCGCATTAAATTTTTATCAGATTTTGGAAATTAAATTTTACGTATAAGCAATATAAATAAACCCCAAAGATTTTTAAAGTCTTTGGGGTTTATTATTTAATTTTAATATTACCCAACCATTTATTATAAGCAAACGTTATAATATTAAACATTTTAACAAATCATTTATGAAAAGAAACATTCAACTATTATCTCTGGCTATTTTTTTATTAATAACCAGTTTATATAAAGCCCAATGCACCGCCAACTTTAATTATACCGTTTTGCCAAGCAATAACGTTAATTTTGTAAGCACAAGCACATTTACAAATGCAGGCACAAACTACACATGGGCTTTTGGCGATGGTGTAATAGCAATTGGACCAACAGCAAGTCATCAATATAGTGCTAGTGGAGTTTATTCGGCGAGTTTAAGTATTATTAATACTGGACCATCCTGTACATCGTCAACCACACAAACTATTAGTGTAGCCGTAACCTCTACCTGTAATATAACTCCAAACTTTAGCTATACAATAAATGTAGGTGGAGTAATTAATTTCTCAAACACATCTACCGGAACAACATCATTAACGTCTTACAGCTGGAATTTTGATGATGGAACAGCTGTCTATCAAACAGCAACAACTACACACTCCTATATGTCAAATGGTAATTATAGTGTAACACTATACGTAACCGATTCCTTAAACTATTGCTATAATAGCATTACAATACCCATATTAATAAATAATCTTCCTTGTAATGTTAATCCTTTTTTTACATATTATTTTGGGCCAAATGCAACAATTAGTTTTTTTGGTAATTCATCGCCTTATTCTCCAAGTAATACTTTCGGTTGGAATTTTGGCGACGGAGGAACCACCACTATGCAAAATCCAGTGCATTCCTATACAGCATCAGGTATTTATACGGTTTCGCTTGTTACAACAGATATAACAGGTACTTGTAATGCTACTTATAGTAATACAGTTTCTATTATAGCTTGTTCTTTAACTGCTAATTTTTCTTACACTTTAGGTAATAACGGTTTGGTTACATTTTCAAATACATCTTCATCAATATCTTCTTCTACTATTACAAATATCAACTGGAATTTTGACGATGGTAATCATGGTTATGGAAGCCCGATTACGAATAATTATATTAACAATGGAGTTTATAATGTGCATTTAACAATTACTGACACTAGTTCTGTTTCTGGCTGGTGTAATGATACTATAACTATCCCTATTTCTGTTACAAATGTTACCTGTGGAATTGGAGTTTCTGCAAATGCCTATGGATGTAATTCATATATAGTTGGTCCATATATTAATAATACCGGATGTTTTTACGCTAATATTACTTACACAGGCACTACAAATTATACTTGGTATTTTGGCGATGGCACCCAATCAAATTTACTAAATTGTGTACATACCTATAGTTTAAATGGTACATATACCTCAACTTTTGTTGTTTGGGATTCACTTTCACCAATATGTAGTAAAACAGTTGTGCTAAGTCCTTTAAGTATTACAGGCGCTACTTGTAATTTAAACGCCAATTTTAATTATACTAACGGTGCCGTTGGTTTAGTAAATTTTAATGATTTATCAACAGGTACAAGTTCACTTACAAACTATTATTGGAATTTTGGTGACGGTAATTCGGCATTTGGTTCAGCCATAATAGCAACAAACAATACATATTTAAGCAATGGTTTATATAATGTTTCGTTATTTATTGTAGATAGTTTAACGCCTTGTGCAAATTATACTGTAATTCCTGTAAATGTTACTAACTCTTCAAACACAGGTTGCAATGCTAATTCTATTTTTAGTTTGTATAAAGATTATTCTCAAAATTATAGTTGATATGCTTATCCTAATTATCAATCTACTGCTGTTTCTGCTATTTGGAGTTGGGGTGATGGAACAACTTCAACAGGTTTTTACCCGGTACATACTTATTCAGCGGCAGGCTATTATAATATTTGTTTAACGGTATCACTAAGCTGTGGTTCACAATCTACAACCTGTAATAATACCAACATTTATCGTACTACGGCAAATGTTACGGCTAATATGTTAAGCGTAAATGTTATAAACTCAATGGCAGTAGGTATAAAAACTAACAATACTAATTTAGAAAATATAAAATTATACCCTAATCCAAATAAGGGCATTTTTAATATTAGTTTAGATCATAAAAATGAAACTTACCAATTAGAAATATATAATAGTTTAGGAGAGTTAGTTTATCAATCAATGGTTATTAATGAGCTGTTAGAAATTAATTTAGAGGCAAGCCCAATAGGTTTGTACTACGTTAAGTTAAAAGGTAAAGAGGGTAATAAAACTTTTAAATTTATAAAAGAGTAAAATTTTTTGTAACATATTACAACTCCAATATCTTATCAGTATTTACTTTTGTTTGTACACAAAGTTGTTCATCATCAATAAACGATTTTTGATAGCTTGGTATTATTTGTTTTAATTTTTGTTGCCATTGTACCGATTGCATTTGTGTACTAAAACATTTTTTTAAAACATCTAACATTACACTTACCGATGTTGAAGCCCCAGGAGATGCACCCAATAAGGCAGCTAAGCTTCCATCACCAGCACATACAATTTCGGTACCAAATTCTAAAACACCGCCCTCTTCTTTATCTTTTTTTATTACCTGCACGCGTTGCCCGGCTACTACTAATTCCCAATCTTCTAACACTGCCTGTGGTAAGTATTCGCGTAAGGCCTCTAATCTATCCTCTGGAGATTGTGTGGCTTGGTGTATTAAATATTTTGTTAGTGGAATATTATGCAAGCCTACTGATAATAATGGAAAAATATTATCTAATTCAATAGATGACGTTAAATCCCAATACGATCCATTTTTTAAAAATTTGGTAGAAAAACCAGCAAATGGACCAAATAATAATTCCTTTTTACCATTAATAATACGTGTATCTAAATGTGGTACACTCATGGGTGGCGCACCTACCGAAGCTTTACCATAAACCTTTGCCGCATGTTGTTCAATTACTTTTGGGTTGTTGCATTTTAGCCATTGTCCACTTACCGGAAAACCTCCATAACCTTCAGCCTCTGTTATATCCGATTTTTCTAGTAAAGGTAACGAGCCACCACCCGCACCAATAAACACAAAATTGCCTGTTAGTTGTTGTTGGTGGTGTGTAATTAAATCTTTTATTTCAATATTCCATTGCCCATTTTGTTGTTTTATAATATCTCTCACTTCGGTATTTAATAAAATACTAACGCCATTTAAACTTTGTAAATGTTTAAACATGGCGCGCGTTAATTCGCCAAAATTTATATCTGTTCCCCCTTCCATTTTTGTAGCGGCAACTTCTACACCTGGGTCGCGTCCATTCATTACCAAAGGCATCCATTTTTCAAGTATATTCCATTTTTCAGAATATTGCATATCCTTAAACAAAGCATGTTTTGTAAGCTCGGCATGGCGTTTACGCAAATACCAAACATTATCGGCTCCCCACACAAAACTAATATGTGGAATGGAATTGATAAAAATAGTAGGACTACTTATTTTTTTTTGCTCTACCAAATAAGCCCAAAATTGTTTAGATGCTTGAAACGATGAGGCAATTTTTAAAGCCTTACTCACGTCAATGGATTTATCTTCTTTTTGAGGTGTATAATTTAATTCGCAAAATGCTGAGTGCCCAGTACCTGCATTATTCCAAGCATCAGAGCTTTCGCCTGCAATTTCGTTTAGGCGTTCAATAATTATAATGTTTAACTCGGGTTGTAGTTCTTTTAAAAATACGCCAAGTGTAGCGCTCATTATACCTGCACCTATTAAAATAACATTGGTAGTTTGGTTTGTTGTGGTTGTAGTCATTTAAAAAAAATATAAGGTTTAAATTAGTTTAATCATCTAGTGTTATTTTAGTTGAAGGTATATCTAATTTTTTAAGATATTTATTTATTTTCTGAAAACGAGCTTCTAACCAATAAATTTCATATTCGCTTAACACACTTCTATTGTGGCATTCTTTTATGGTAATATTAGATATTTGTTTTACACCAATTTTTTCAATAAGTAGTTTTATTTCGTTTTTTTGAGAGGGCGATGGCTCTCTTTCATCAAATAAATAGTTTATAATAATTGTGTCGTTTAAATAGTTTTTAGTTAAGGTATCGTTCATTAAAACAGAATTAAAAATAACTATACTTTGGTTACAAAGCCCCGAAAAACCTTTTACGTAAGCTAACGAATCTTTTGTTTTGGCCTCTACAAGTTTTGGGTTGGGTGGAAACGATTTATCTTTTTTTGCACGATGTTTACTTCTATTCATTGTTCTTTTCTTTTTTCGAATAGAAGAATTTATTTTTACTTTTCTAAAAGATTCCTTTGCACCATAGTATCCTAATTGCCCGAGTACGCACTCTTTTTTAAAACAAATAAAAGGAAATTTTACATGAATGGCACACGAAGAAAATAAAACGAAAACAAGTAGTAGAAGTAGAAATTTTGTTTTCATTAAATATATCATTCGTAAAAAAAACACATATTAAATATACTATTTTTTAGCTTAAAACTTAATGTTAAACTAATTAGGCTTTTTATGTTTCCAACGCCTGTGGCTCCAAAGCCAAAATTGAGGCTGTTCTATAATATTTTTTTCGAGCGCTTTTGTATGTAATTCTGTTATAACTCCTTCTGCTAATTCGTTTGGCGCATTAGTTATGAGTTCGGTATCCATTTGGTAATAACTGCGTTTTATTTTTTTTATACTAATATACACAACTGGGTAATTAAATTTTTTTGATAGTTTCTCAGGACCAAAAAAAATGGGAGTATCTTGGTTTAAAAAGCTTGTCCAATGGCTTCCTTCGGGTGGTGGGGTTTGGTCGGCAATTAACCCTACAATAGTAGCTGTTTTTTTTTGGCGTAAAGTAATCAGTTCGCGTAATAAATTATTCATAGCTACAATATTTCCACCCATTCGCCCTCTAAGTTTTAGCATAAAGGCATCAAAATTTTTATTACTAAGTGGATGGTAAACGCCTGTAAGTAATTGTTTAAAATAAAATTGTGGTGCAATAGCTCCCCACTCCCAATTGCCACAATGGCCCATCACACCAATAATGCTTTGTTGCTTAGTTTCAAAATAAGTAAATTGGTTTATAGCATTTTGTGTTAAGATAAAATGTTTTTTAAATTGTTTGGAACTAATAGTAAGCAGTTTAAGAGTTTCAAAAATTACATCGCATAAATGTTTATAAAACTGTTTTGTAATTTGTTTTATTTCTTTATCGGTTTTTTGAGGAAATGATTTTTTTAAATTTTGTATTACTACTTTTTTTCTGTACCCAATTATATGATATACTAAGGCATATACACAAAAACTAAAGGCGTGTAATAGCCAAAATGGCCATACCGAAATAAAATAAAATAACGGAATTACAAGGGTATTAAAAAGTAATTTGTTCAAATTAAAAATTGGGTTTCAATAAATATTTACTGTAAAAATCTACAATATGTTTTACGGCTTCATCGGCAGTATCTACAATTTTAAGTAATTCTAAATCGGCTGCATTTACATTATTTTCTTGTTCTAACATGGTATTTTTAATCCAATCAATCATACCGCTCCAATAGTGTTTGCCTACTAAAACCACTGGAAACTGGGCAATTTTATGTGTTTGCACTAAGGTTAACGATTCAAATAACTCATCAATAGTGCCAAAACCACCAGGCATGCCAATAAAGCCTTGCGAGTATTTTAAGAAAATAGTTTTACGCACAAAAAAATAATCAAAGTTTATACACTTATCGTTATCTATAAAATCGTTATGTTTTTGTTCAAAGGGTAAATCAATATTTAAGCCTACCGATTTTCCGTTACCTCTGCGCGCCCCTTTATTTGCAGCTTCCATAATACCTGGGCCACCGCCAGTTATAACACCGTAACCTTCTTTTACCAATTTAAAAGCAATTTCTTCGGCTAAAATATAATACTTGTTATCGGGCTTGGTACGTGCGCTTCCAAAAATAGAAACGCAAGGCCCAATACGACTCATTTTTTCAAAACCTTCAACAAACTCGCTCATTATTTTAAAAATTTGCCAGCTATTTTGTGCTTTTATATCATTCCAATCTTTATTTGCAAATGCACTGCGTATTTTATCTTCTCCCTCGGGCGTCATATATTTTTATTTTGTAGATACAAATTTAGAATAAAATTTTGCTTGGTTGTTGGTTAATTTATATATATCTTGATAGTAGATAAAATTATTAATTGAAAATAAATCTAATTATTTTTATATTACTATTTGTAAGCACTAGTTATTATGCATAAAACAAAATTTAAAAGCATTTGGTGTTGGCATTAGTGTTTCTGGTACATCTATTCAAACACCTAACATTGCTAAAACTCCTTATTTATTTTTATGGGCAAAACCATCATCAAGTATTCGTAGGACTTTATATTTATGAATTAAGTTTTTATAATAAACGTTATAATATTTATGGATTTTAAACAGGCTACAGTTATTATTTTAGACCATCCAAAAAAAGTTTACTTTTTTGCTAATTGTAATTTTCAATATGTGCAATATAGTGCTGGAACTAGTTGGGCGGTACCTTGTAATTGTACGCCAGTAATGATGAAGATAAAACATTAATCTATACATAAATCTTTCGCCTCATAGTAATTTTTATCAAAGATACGATTATACGTTTAACCCTTTTAAAAATTGGGTTTCAACTTCTATGGTAAAAACAGGCTTAAATTTTTAAATTTATACTTTACCAAAGAAACAACCTATTGCTAATTAGCAAATTATTAAAACTCTTTACATAAAACTATTTATCCGTAAATTTGTAGTCACACTATGCAAACAAAAACCGATTTTTTAGTTATAGGCTCAGGCATTGCAGGACTTAGTTTTGCGCTAAAAGCTGCTACCATTGGCAAAGTCATTTTAATTACAAAAAGTAACGAAGACGAAAGCAATACTAAATACGCACAAGGGGGTATTGCGGCCGTTTGGCAAAATAGTGATAGCATACAAAAACACATTGCCGATACCTTAGATGCTGGTGCAGGTTTATGTAACGAAGAGATTGTGCGCATGGTGGTAAGCGAAGGAACAGAGCGGGTAAAAGAATTAATTGAATTAGGTACTAATTTTGATAAAAACGAAAAAGGTAATTACGACCTTGCTAAAGAAGGCGGCCACAGCGAAGCACGCATTTTGCATTATAAAGATATTACAGGACTTGAAATTGAACGTGCACTTTTAAAACAAATTCACAATAATAAAAATATAAGTATTTATGATCATTATTACGCCATTGATATAATCACCCAACATCACTTGGGCGAATTTGTAACCTCTAAAACCCCCAATATTACTTGCTTTGGCGCTTATGTGGTAAATATTAAAACTGGCGTAATTGATACCGTTTTGGCAAAAACAACCATAATGGCCACGGGTGGCGCTGGGCACGTATATGCCACTACCACTAACCCTACCATTGCTACTGGCGATGGTATTGCTATGGTTTACCGTGCAAAAGGGCATGTTAAAGATATGGAGTTTGTTCAGTTTCACCCCACCTCCTTATACAATCCTGCCGAAAATCCAAGTTTTTTAATTACCGAGGCTATGCGTGGTTTTGGTGGTGTTTTAAAAACACAAAATGGTAACGAGTTTATGCAAAAGTACGATAGCCGTGGCGCCCTAGCACCGCGCGATATTGTAGCCCGAGCAATAGATAACGAATTAAAAATTAGTGGGCAAGATTATGTTTTTTTAGATTGCCGCCACTTTGATAGAAAAGGATTTATTGAGCATTTTCCTAACATTTACAATAAGTGTATGAGTTTAGGTATTGACCCCTTTATGAAAATGATACCCGTTATACCTGCCCAACACTACTTATGCGGAGGGATAGAAGTAAACCAATTTGCACAAAGCACTATTACTAATTTATATGCTATTGGCGAGTGTGCCTGCACCGGTTTGCATGGTGCCAACCGTTTAGCAAGTAACTCTTTATTAGAAGCCGTTGTATTTGCCCACCGTGCTTTTGAAAAAATAAAAGAAACTATTGATACCATTACGTTTAACGAAAATATACCTAACTGGGATGCAGAAGGCACTGAACACGCCGAAGAAATGATTTTAATTACCCAATCGCAAAAAGAAGTGCAACAAATAATGAGTAACTATGTGGGTATTGTACGTAGCGAATTGCGTTTAAAACGAGCTTTCGATCGTTTAGAGATTTTATATAACGAAAATGAAAAGCTGTACGAAAAAACAATTATTACCCAACGCCTGTGCGAACTGCGAAACCTTATTTGTATTGGCTACTTAATAATTAAACATGCCATGCACCGAAAAAATAGCGTAGGCTTGCACTATATGGCTAATTATAAAAACAACTAATGCACGTTTAACCTAAAGTGTGCATTACATTTTAAAAATTGTTTAAAAACAAAGCTTAAAAAAACAGGGGTATTGTTATTTTTGTAATTGATTATTTAATTTAAAAACAATAAAATATATGAAGTTTGGTGTTGTAGTTTTTCCGGGTTCTAATTGCGATGAAGATATGGTATATGTGCTTAAAACTATTTTTAAGCAACAAACAGTAAAGTTATGGCATAAAAATACCGATTTAGAAGGCTGTACCCATATTATATTACCGGGTGGTTTTAGTTATGGCGATTATTTAAGAAGCGGTGCTATTGCTCGTTTTTCGCCCATTATGCAAAGTGTTATAGCCCATGCCAATAACGGAGGTTTTGTATTTGGCGTGTGTAATGGTTTTCAAATATTATGCGAAAGTGGTTTATTGCCTGGTGCATTATTACATAATAATTCGCGTAAGTTTATTTGTAAAAACGTATTTATAAAAGCCGAAAATAATACGACTATTTTAACCAATGCTGTACCTATTACTAAGGCCTTAAAAATACCCATTGCCCATGGCGAGGGTAAGTATTTTGCCGATGCCGAAACGATAAAAACATTAAACGCCAATGGGCAAATATTATTTAGGTACTGCGATGAAAATGGCACTGTAAGCCCAGAGGCTAACCCTAATGGCGCTTTAGATAATATTGCAGGCGTTTGTAATACTACAAAAAACGTATTTGGTATGATGCCTCACCCCGAAAGAGCTGCCGATGCCGAATTATTTAACCAAGATGGTAAATTTTTATTTGAAAGTATTTTACAATTAGTAAACGCTTAGTTTTTTTTAAACCTCAGGGACTAAAGAAATTGAAGGTATATACTTCTCTATTTTTTTGCCAATCAAATTTGTATACTTAATAAACTATTTGCCTAGGCGAAATGTATAACGTTTACACATAATTAAAACACCGTAGTAATTTTTAGTTATAGCAACAAAAAAAGCGTGTTAGTTTGCTTAACACGCTTTTTTTTAATATACTACGTTGTTTAATACTTATTCTTTAAATATAATTTTCATTTCCACACGTCTATTTTTCTGACGGCCTTTAGGAGTATTGTTATCAGCTACTGGCATTGTTTGACCAAACCATTCTGTTAAAATATTATCAGCAGGTACACCTTTTTTAACTAAGTAGGCTTTGGTAGCAATACTTCGTTTTTCAGATAATAACATATTGGCATCGGCATTACCTTGGTTATCGGTATGGCCACTTAATTTAAGCTTCCAATCGCCTTTGTGGGTGATTAATAATTTTGCTAAATCGTTTAACGATGGGAAAGATACCGCTTTAATAATATCTTTTCCTGTAGCAAATTCTAAGCTTTGGAAGGCACGCTCAATAATTTTTTGCTCAGCTGCTTTTACTGGTGGCGGTGGTGGACAACCTTTAAAGGCAATTACACCAGGCACTGTAGGACAGGCATCGTCTTTATCTAAAATACCATCTTTGTCTGTATCAGGCCAAGGGCAACCTGTGTTTTCTTTAGGGCCAGCCACATCAGGGCATTTATCATCTTTATCTAAGGTACCATCACCATCTCTATCTGGGCAACCTTTGTATTCTTTAGGGCCAAATAAATCTGGGCAAGCATCTAACTTATCAGGAGTGCCATCACCATCTTTATCGGGGCAACCCATAAACTCAACTAAACCAGCATTATCAGGGCATTCATCATCTTTATCAATAATTTTATCGCCATCACGGTCTGGACAACCTTTAAACTCTGCTAAGCCTTTATCATCTGGGCAGGCATCTTCTAAATCAGTAATACCATCGCCATCTCTATCTGGGCAACCTTGTAATTCTTTAACACCAGCTACATCGGGGCATTTATCATCCTTATCAGGGATGTGGTCGCCATCTTTATCAGGGCATCCCATAAATTCCCAAACGCCTGGTACATCTTTACAAAGGTCTTTTTTATCGCTAATTTTATCTTTATCTCTATCGCGAGGTCGTCCGTATGGTATAGGCACTTTAAGTAAAAAGTAAATATTGGCACCATACACATCTTTTTTACGCAGAAGGGGTAGTAAATCGTTAGTGCCAATTACTAGTGGCCCTGCTCTAAACATGGTGCCAAATAATACGTTATCGCCACGCGAAGCTGCCAATGTGTTATAGCTAAACGGTAGGGTTACACCAAACCATTTATGATCAAACCTTGGGGCAATGCTAATATTTGTAAACTCGTGTACTTTTGATTGGCGGTTTTGCATAAAGTTGGTAATGTTTGCCATTACGTTAATGTAAAACGGTTTCCAAATATTATAATCTACATTGGCGTTAATGGCAGTGGGTAATGCCATTTTAAAAGTAGTTTCGCTGGCTTTGCTACCAAAGTTTTGACGCATTAAACTATCAAAACCTCCTACGCTACTCACTTTTACAGGTTTTAAATTCCAGTTATTAATATTGGCTGTAAAATCGTTTGATAGGCTTCCTTTTTTAAAGCGAATGCCGCCAATATCTACAATGGCAAAACTTGCTTTTAGTTTGTATTTGTTTTTATCGTTACGCCATAAACCTTTTTCATTATCCATTTCGTATTTATACTTTTCGTAATCGGGGCGCCATTCGTATACGCCACCAATATCAAAACCTACACCAGGGTACGATTGAAATTTATAGTATTTAGTGGGGTCGGTTTGTGTAAAATCAAAATTATCAGAGTGTCCGTAAGCCACATCAGAACTTAAAATACTAATGGTATCTTTTGATGCTATTGGAAACTTATAATCTAAATTATTAATATACATGTAGGCTGCAGAAAGACCTTGTAGTAATTTAAAAGTAGCCCCAGCTTTAAAGTAATGTTGGTTATCGTCTTTTATAACGCGGGCGTAAGTAAAAGCATACTCTGCCCAAGCCATTTGTTGTATGCTTAATTTTTTGTTATTTAAATCTTGTATCCAAAGGCTAGGGTATTTAAACTCTTCAAACGCTAATTTGGCTAAGCTAGGCGATACCCCATCAATATTAACATAATTACGTAAGCTCCAGTTGAACGCTAAGGCATTTTTACGGTTAATAGGTATCATAAATGATGGCAAAGTAACTCTAGTAGATGAGTAAATACTTTTACTTTTACTATTATCGTTAGTAATTAAATTATTTTTCCAATAATCGGGAGATAGTTTGTCTTGGTTATCCCACGATGGTGCGTAACCTGTAACAGTGTATTGTGTGGTAGTAACGCCATTTTTATCGGTTACAGATACCTTTTTTAATTTAGCACCGCTAATGGTATTATGTTTTATGCCTACGTAGTTATTATCTGCTGTTACGTTGGCGCCTACTAATACCATATCAAATTTTAAGCGGCCATCTACTATATTTGCAGGGTTGCTAATAGCACCAATTACGCCAGCATAATTGCTACTTTGTAAGCCTAAATAGTCTTGCGCTTGGGTTTTAAAAAATATGGTAATAAATAAAAAAGGTAGTATTTTTTTCATAATTATATAAAATTGTAGGCTTCAAATATAAACAAAAAACACACACTAAATAGCCTAATTTTTTAGTACATTTACGCCTCGTAAAAATTATGATTGATAAGTTAGAAGAAATAAAACGCCGCTACCAAGATGTGGAATTAAAATTGGCAGATCCTACCATTATTGCCGATATGAAATTATTTAAAAAATTAAATATTGAGTATAAAGAGTTAGGTTTAGTGGTAAAAGTGATAGATGAATACAAAAAAGTACTAGCCGATATGGAGAGTGCTAAACAAATATTAGCCACCGAAAAAGATAAAGATTTTTTAGATATGGCCAAGGCCGAACTAGAAGATAACAGGTTAAAAGAAACTACTTTAACCGAACAAATTAGGCTAATGCTAATACCTAAAGACCCTGAAGATGCTAAAAACTGTGTAATGGAATTACGAGCTGGCACTGGTGGCGATGAAGCCAGTATTTTTGCAGGAAACCTTTTTGAAATGTACAGCCGCTATTGCGAAACTAAAAACTTTAAAATAGAAATTGTAGATACAAGCCCTGGCACAATGGGGGGCTTTAAAGAAATAGTTTTTAATGTTACTGCCCCTGGTGCTTACGGTATTTTAAAGTTTGAAAGTGGAGTGCATCGTGTACAACGTGTACCTGCCACCGAAGCCCAAGGTCGTGTACACACAAGTGCCGCCAGCGTAGTAGTATTACCCGAAGCCGAGGAGTTAGATGTAGAGATTAAAGATAGCGATATTGAAATGGCAACTGCCCGAAGTGGTGGCGCCGGTGGGCAAAACGTAAATAAGGTAGAGAGTAAAGTGATTTTAACCCACAAACCCACAGGCTTGGTTGTTACTTGCCAAACTGAGCGTAACCAATTAGGTAACCGCGAAAAAGCTATGAATATGTTGCGTAGTAAAATTTACGATATTGAGTACCAAAAACGTTTAGAAGAAACTACTAAAAAACGTAAAACAATGGTTACTACTGGCGATAGAAGTGCAAAAATTAGAACCTATAATTACCCGCAAAACCGTATTACCGATCATCGCATCAACGAAACTCTTTACGATTTAGAAAACTTTGTAAACGGCGATATACAAGAAATGATTGATAAATTACAATTTGCCGAAAATGCCGAACGCTTAAAAGAGGGTGGCTTGTAACACTTTATTAATTTATGAAGGATATTTATAACAATAGCACCTACTTAAATAATAACCCAACTTGGCACGAAGAAGATGCACCCTTTAAAGCAAATAAAATTGTACAATTATTAAACAAAAAAGCAATACCATTTAAAACAGTAGCCGAAGTTGGCTGTGGCAGCGGGCAAATATTAGTAGAATTAGAACCTCATTTAAAAACGGTAACTCACTTTTACGGGTTCGATATTTCTGCGGAAGCCATACAAATAGCTAAAACAAAGCAAACCAATAAAATTACTTTTGAGCTTAGCGATATTACCACTAGCAGTAATACTAGTTTTTATGATTTACTACTGGTAATTGATGTCATTGAACATTTAGATAATTACTTTGTATTTTTAAACAGCATTTCTAAAAAAAGTAACTACACACTTTTTCATATACCATTAGATATGTATGTATGGACCCTCTTTAGAGAAAAAATGCTCATCGAATCAAAAGATAGAGTAGGGCACATACATAACTTTACTGAAGACTTTATTTTAAACATTTTAGCCGATTATGGTTTTACTGTAATTGATAAAATGTACACCCCTCCCATAAGCACTGCCACTAATTTTAAACAAAAAGTTATAAATGTAGCGCGTAAGGTTTTATTTAAACTCAATAAAAAATTTTGTACTAAAACCATTGGGGGCTATTCTATATTAGTACTCACAAAAAATAACACTATCAATAAATAATTTGTATGATGACAAACAATTTAATTTGTGATTTATTTAAGATTGAAAAACCTATTATACAAGCAGGTATGATTTGGTGTAGCGGCTGGGAACTGGCTAGTGCCGTTAGTAATGCTGGCGGGCTTGGTTTAATAGGTTCGGGTAGTATGTACCCTGATGTATTACGCATGCAAATTAAAAAATGTAAAGCTGCCACCAATAAACCTTTTGGCGTTAATGTACCTTTACTTTACCCAAATATTGAAGAGCATATTAAAATAATTATTGAAGAAGGTGTTAAAATAGTATTTACAAGTGCTGGTAACCCAAAAACATTTACTAGCTATTTAAAACAGCATGGCATTATTGTTGTACACGTTGTAAGCGCTGTAAAATTTGCTATTAAATGTCAGGATGCTGGGGTAGATGCCATTGTAGCCGAAGGCTTTGAAGCTGGTGGGCATAATGGTAGAGAAGAAACTACTACCATGGTTTTAATTCCACAAATAAAAAAAGCTGTTACCTTACCTTTAATTGCCGCTGGAGGCATTGCTACTGGCTCTCAAATGGCCGCCGCATTTTGTTTGGGTGCTGATGCAGTGCAAGTTGGAAGCCGTTTTGTAGCGTCGCCTGAAAGTAGTGCTCATCAAAATTTTAAAAACGCAGTGCTTGAGGCAAAAGAAGGAGATACTCAATTAACCCTAAAACAATTAACGCCAGTTCGTTTAATAAAAAATAAATTTTTTAATTTAATTAATGATGCTGAAAAACGTGGTGCATCTTCCGAAGAGTTAGCGGAGTTATTAGGTAGAGCCCGTGCTAAAAAGGGTATGTTTGAAGGCGATTTAAACGAAGGCGAATTAGAAATTGGTCAAGTAAGCGCTATGATTAATAGTGAAAAACCCGCAGCACAAATAGTAGAAGAAATTTATGAAGAATTTAAAGCTACTATTAATGGTTTAAAAAATATAGATGTTTAGTGTTGTAAATTATTAATTATTTCTTCACAAATAAATTCGGCAGCATTACCCGAGCCGTATAGTTTTGGAAATTTTAAATCCTTCGCCATTGTTAATGTATCATAAGCGGTTTTAATTTTAATTTCATCTGCATCTGTAATTATAGCTGTACCACATTCTACCAACTCCACCCATTCGGTTTCGGGGCGAAGGATGATACAGGGTTTTTCAAAATAAAAAGCTTCTTTTTGAACGCCTCCACTATCTGTCATTACTAATTTGCAATTTTTTTCGAGCGCAATCATTTCTAAAAAACTGGCAGGTTCTATTATTTTTAATCTTTTGTTTGATGAAACTTGTTGGTATATTTCGGTGGACAAATTAGTTTGTAATAATTTTGCAGTACGCGGATGAAGCGGTAGTATAACATCTATATTATTTTCGATAGAAATATCGTTTAAGGATTTAAAAAGTGCGTTTAGTCGCAAAGGCTCGTCGGTATTGTTATTACGATGAATGGTAGCGAGAATAAAATTATTTTTTGTAAGGTTTAGTTTGGTTATAATTTCAGTTTTAATATCTGAAATGTTGCTAAAGTATAAACTGTTATCGTACATCACATCGCCACAATGGTATATTTTTGGGTTGTTGGCAGAGTAGGGGGCAGGGTTATCTTTTTTAAAACCTTCGTTTAATAAATTTGTAAAACCTGTTTGTGTTGGCGAAAATAAAAGTGTGCTTATATGGTCGGCCATAATACGGTTTACTTCTTCGGGCATGGTTTTGTTAAACGAACGTAATCCTGCCTCAATATGCACTACCGGAATATGAATTTTACTAGCAGCAATTGCACCAGCAAGTGTAGAGTTAGTATCGCCATACAGCACAATAGCATTTGGTTTTTCGGTCATTAAAATTTCTTCAATACCTGTAATCATTGTGGCGGTTTGTTTGCCGTGGCTTCCACTGCCTACATTTAAATTGTAATTGGGTTGGGGTATTAGAAGTTCTTCAAAAAAAATTTGACTCATATTGGCATCGTAATGTTGACCCGTGTGCACAATTACTTCAGTAATTTTTGTATTAAATTTTGTTTTAATAGCTCGGCTTAAAGCAGCCGCTTTAATAATTTGCGGACGAGCGCCAATAATAGTAACAATTTTTATCATTTTATTTTTTTAATAATGAATCAAAAGGTACACGGTTGGTGATAGATCGACCAAGTGTAATCTCATCGGTATATTCTAACTCATCACCCACGGCAATGCCTCGGGCTATAGCACTTAATTTAATAGAGTAGGGCGCAATTTTTCTAAAAATATAAAACGAGGTTGTTTCGCCTTCCATAGTTGCATTTAAGGCTAAAATAATTTCGGTAACGGTATTGTTATTTAATTTTTCTAATAAGGTTTCAATCGCTAAATTACTAGGTCCAATACCTTCTAATGGCGAAATTAAGCCGCCCAAAACATGGTAATGACCTTTGTAAAGTCCAGTATTTTCGATTGCTAACACGTCTCTATAATCCTGCACTACACAAATAATACTTTCGTCTCTACTTAGGTTTGAGCAAATATCACACACATTGTTTTCGCTAATGTTATGGCATTTTATGCAAAATTTTAAATCGTTTTTTAGCTGTAAAATAAGTTTACTTATATTTTGAGCACTGTGTATATCTTGCTTTATAACATGCAACACAAAACGTAAGGCTGTTTTTTTTCCTACACCTGGTAAACTGCCAAAGGCATCAACGGCTTGTTCAATTATTTTAGAGCTAAATTGCAATTCATACAAAAATAGTAAAAAGCTAAAAAATACAAGCGCTTACTTATTCACTTATTAATTGTTTAGAACTATTTTAAGCTTAATTACAAGTAACCAAACAACATTTACATTTGTAATTATGATTTCGCCCGCATTAATACTTGGCTTTATTGCAGTTTATTTTTTATTGCTTTTACTAATTGGTTGGGTTACTTCTCGTAAAAGCTCAGCAAATAGCTATTTTATAGGTAATAAACAAAGTGCTTGGTATTTAGTAGCCTTTGGTATGATTGGCGATTCGCTCAGTGGGGTTACTTATATCTCTGTTCCTGGCACTGTGGGCACAAATCATTTTTCGTATTTACAATTGGTGTTGGGTTATTTTGTAGGTTATTTTATTATTTCTCATGTTTTATTGCCTATTTACTATAAACTTAATTTAATTTCGGTTTACGAATATTTAGAAAAACGTTTTGGTAAAATAACTCAAAAAACAGGAAGCGTATTTTTTATAATCTCTCGTTTATTAGGTGCTGCTGGTAGATTATATTTAGCCGCAAGTGTTATACAATATTTTGTGTTTGATCAATTCACAACTATAAAAATTCCGTTTGCATTAAGCGTTTCTATTATTTTAGTATTAATGTTATTATATACCTATAGAGGGGGCATTAAAACCTTGGTATATACTGATTCTATACAATCACTTTTTTTAGTATTGGGCGTAGTGCTTTCTATTGCTGCTATTATTAGTAAAATGGATATTGGTTTTGGTAAAGCCATATCTACAATTTATAATTCAAATTATTCTGAAACATTTTTTTGGGATTTCAAAAAATCAAATTTCTTTTTTAAAGAATTTATTGGGGGTATTTTTATAGCAACAGCAATGACGGGTTTAGACCAAAACATGATGCAAAAAAACCTTAGTTGTAAATCGCTAAAAGATGCACAAAAAAATATTTTTTGGTTTAGTATTACCATGGTAATTGTAAATGTTTTCTTTTTATCATTAGGCGTTTTATTATTTGAGTATTATAATTTTGCTCATTTAAGTTTACCTGTCGATGCCCTTACAGGCAAAACATTAACTGATAAAGTTTTTCCTAACTTGGCATTAAATAATTTAGGGGCCTATGCTGGTTTAGTTTTTATAATAGGATTAACCGCTGCCACCTTTAGTAGTGCCGATAGTGTGTTAACAACGCTTACTACTAGTACTTATATTGATATTTTAGAGTTCGATAACAATAAAAAACTATCAGAAGAAAAAAAGAAAAAGTACCGAACATTTATTCATATTGGTTTTGCAGTAGTTTTATGGTTTATTATTTTAGTATTTAATTGGCTTAATAAAACAGCAATTGTAAATACTATTTTAATGTTGGCGGGCTATACTTACGGACCTTTATTAGCTTTGTTTGCTGCCGGATTGTTTACTAAACTTAATTTTAAAGATAAGTTAGTGCCTATTGCCTGTATAGTTGGCCCATTAATTTGTTACCTTGTAAAAACAATAAATTTAAATTACCCACAAGGTTATCAAATTGGTAACGAGCTAATTGTTATAAACGCTTTAATAACCTTTTGCGTGTTGTTATTGATAAAAACCTCATCTAAATAGCAATTTAATTTTTATACTTTAAGAAAGAATTAATAAACTTAAATTAATATTTTAATCTAAATACTTTTTATTTTTCCAATACCACCAATTTAATTTTTCTAAGTCATGTTGTTTTTCTGTGGCATAATATACGGCACACCTAAATGTATAAAGCATACATATATCATGTGTTAATCCTGTAACTGTATTTAATTTATTGTATAAAACAGTAGGATTTTTACCTTTTAGGTCTTCTATTTTTCTTAAGCCAATATCCCATAAATCGAGTGAACACGCTTTGCCAATGCTTGGTATTGTTTGAAATTGTTTTAAAACCTTTTGTTTGTAAACTAAATCTTTGTCTGTCATCCAATCTCTTACCTATTTAGTGTTACATGTCCAGTTTTTTCAATGACTTTACCAAAGCTGTTGGTTAAAATAATTTTGTATACGTATACGTCGTTTTTGCATGGTTGTTCGTTGTAAGTGCCGTCCCAACCGGTTGCAAAATCTTTTGAAGTAAATAATTTTTCTCCCCAACGGTCAAAAATATAGAATAAGTATTTA